>JBOHTT010000245.1:0-9409 GCA_050733775.1 Vulcanimicrobiaceae bacterium | reverse complement strand
CGCATCAAAGCGAAGAGCTACTTCCTAATTGGTGCGGATCGCGAAGACATCATCCAAGAAGGGATGATCGGTCTGTATAAAGCTGTTCGAGACTTCAAAGCCGACAAGCTCTCGAGCTTCCGGGCTTTTGCGGAACTGTGCATTACGCGGCAAATTATTACAGCGATCAAAACGGCGACCCGTCAGAAGCACATTCCGCTCAATCAATACATTTCGCTCAACAAGCCGATCTACGACGAAGACAGCGAACGGACGCTGCTCGATGTCATGGCATCGCAAAAGACTAGCGATCCCGAAGAGCTAGTCATCAATCAAGAGGTCTCTGAAGATATCAAAGAGCGTATCCAAGAGAATCTTTCGGACCTCGAATCTCAAGTGCTGCTGAGCTATCTTGAAGGGAAAAGCTATCAGGAGATGGCTCGCGACTTGAACCGGCACGTCAAGTCGATTGACAATGCGCTACAACGCGTGAAGCGAAAGATTGAGAAGAATCTCTCCGAGATCGAGTTGCCCTGAAGGGGATAGGAATGCGAGATCCGGCCGATGGTCGACGCTCCACGGAGAGAGCCGACCTGGTTCGGTAGGGCCGACAGCCTAAGGGACGAAGCGGGCAAGCAGATGAGCGTTATATCGAGCGTCGAGCTTGCCCATCGTCTCGCCGACGAGTTGATTGCAACTCGGAAGGTCGAAGCCGCTCGCGTTTGGCTCTCCGAAGAACAATTCGTCATACCGGCTGCTGAAGCGCCGGAAGGCTATTTTGACGGCCACGGACTTTCGTCCGAAGAAGCGCGCGATCTTATCTTCAGCGTCTCGCCGCTTCGGTTCGAGCGTGGTTTTCCGCTCGGCGTCAGCGATCTGCGCTACGGATACGTCGAGATTCCAAACGCGGAAAGTCTGCAGCCAGACACGCGAAAATTACTCGAACGGCGCATTCGTGCTGCGGCAGTTGCGATGTCAACGGCGAGCACGTTGGCGCGTGCCGAATCCGAAGGCCGCGGTCTCGTCTTGATCATCGATGACGACGACGCCCTGCGAACGCTGCTGCGGAAATTGCTCGAACGCGAACGCTTTCACGTTATCGAAGCCTCGAACGGCCGCGAAGGGATCGACGTCGCGACGCGCGAGCAACCGGATTTGGTTCTCATGGACTGGATCATGCCGGTCATGGACGGCGAGGAGGCGACGGTGGGACTCAGGCACGCACGGGCTACCGCGCAAATTCCCGTCGTCATGCTCACCCATCGCTCGCGAGCGCAGGACAAGCTCGAAGCGCTGCACGCGGGCGTGCAAGACTTCGTGCCCAAGCCGTTCGATTTTCGCACGTTGGTGCAAATCATCGATACGCAGCTGCGCTGGAGGCGATTGCTGTCGCACGGTGGCGAGTCGGCGATTTTTGCGGCGGAGCCGCCGACGGCACGCGAGCCCCGCGGTGCCATGCTCGATCAGCTCGTGCGCCTCGTCCGTACGGGCGAGCCCGAAGCCGCGCTCGAGCGCGCAATTGCCGAAGCCGAACGTTACGAAGAACAGCGGGCACACGATCGAGCGGGCGCCGCCTATAAGATAGCCGCGGACGCTGCCGAGGCCCTCGATCGCGACGACTTGGCGAAGCGCTTACTGCGTCTTTCGGGGCGCGCGTATCTGCATTGGGCGCAGACTGCGACCAAGTCGGAAGACTGCCAGCGCGGCTACACCCTGTCGGTACGCCGCTTCATGGAAGCCGGCAACTTGAAGTTGGCGGGCGAGACGGAGGAAGCCCCAGATATGGAGCGCTCTCTCGTGCCTGCTCGAGGAGATTAGTCGAAATGAACGGTGAAGCGAAGATCGGCCCGCACGTCGTGGCCGGTCAACCTACGGACGAGGAGCTCGAGGGCCTGGGCAGCCAGGGCTACTCCACGATCATCAACGTGCGGATGCCGGGCGAGCAGGACGAGCCCGAAGGGCCGAAGGTCGAGGCTGCCGGCCTGCGCTACGTGGCGGTACCCTATACGATCCAGACGATGACGCGCGACGACGTTCGCAAGATCAGGGAGGCGATCGAAGGCGCCCCGCCGGGCTCCAAGGTCCTCACGCATTGAGCGGGTGGTACACGGGTCGCGGTCGCGATCGGCATCATCGAAGCAGAGAATCGGGGGGAAGGGGCAGAGGCTGCGACAAAACTCGTGACAAACGCGGGCTTTGATATCGCGGGGACACCGTATGCAGCATTCATCGAAAGGTACTTCGCAGGCAGCTAGTTTAGGCGGAGTAGGAGCTCTCCCCGGCTAGGCTAGGCCGCTTTTCGCGGATACCTTCGTTGCCGGAACGCTCATTTGCCCTTCGGCATAAGCAAACTTCACGTTCCGGCGCCTCGGTCTCCATCGAAAATCGGACCCAGCCTGGGGCTGCGTTGACGCCCTAGGCCGGGCCCGGTATACTAGTCGTCTATGCCCCTCGGCCGCTGAACGCGCACGACGATCAGGCGAAGACGAGTCCGGGTTATTTTATTTTCCCCCGCGTCCGCAATTGATTCTCTGCGTCTCTGAGCACCGAAGCGCATAATTCCCTCGCACCTCGCGAGGGCATTCGAGCGGGCTGCATCCAGCGGGAGAAACCTTGAACCTTCTTGACGTCAATAATTTCGACGCGATGCGTATTGGGCTTGCGAGCCCCGAGCAAATTCGCGCGTGGTCCTTCGGTGAAGTAAAGAAACCGGAGACGATCAATTACCGCACGCTCAAGCCGGAGCGCGACGGACTCTTCTGCGAGAAGATTTTCGGGCCGACCAAAGATTGGGAATGCCACTGCGGCAAGTACAAGCGCATTCGTTTCAAGGGAATGATCTGCGACCGTTGCGGCGTCGAGATCACCCGAGCGAAAGTGCGCCGCGAGCGCATGGGGCACATCGAGCTGGCTACGCCGGTGTCGCACATTTGGTATTTCAAAGGCGTTCCGAGTCGAATCGGAATTCTGCTCGACATGTCGCCGCGGCAGCTCGAAAAAGTCATTTATTTCGCCGCCTACGTCGTCACCGATCCGGGTGACACGCAGCTTGGTAAGCGCGAAATTCTCACGGAACAAAAGTACCGCGAAGCTCGTGAGAAATATAGCAATCGCTTCAAGGCCGGTATGGGCGCGGAAGCGATTCGCGATCTTCTGAAAGATCTGAACCTGCGCCGGCTTCAAGAAGACCTTCGCAAAGAATATCACGAGACGACCGGTCAGAAGCGCATCAAGGCGATCAAACGCCTCGAGGTCGTTGAAGCGTTTCTCTCGAGCGGCAACAAGCCCGAGTGGATGATTCTCTCTGCCGTTCCGGTGATTGCACCTGAGCTGCGGCCGATGGTCCAGCTCGACGGTGGACGTTTCGCGACGAGCGACCTCAACGATCTCTATCGCCGCGTGATCAATCGCAATAACCGTTTGAAGCGGCTGCTCGAGCTTTCCGCTCCCGAAATCATCATCAAAAACGAAAAGCGCATGCTGCAAGAAGCGGTCGATGCGCTGATCGACAACGGCCGCCGTTGGCGTCCGGTCACAGGGCCCAATAATCGTCCGCTTAAATCGCTTTCGGACATCCTGAAGGGCAAACAGGGCCGCTTCCGTCAGAACCTGCTCGGCAAGCGCGTCGACTACTCCGGCCGTTCGGTCATCGTCGTCGGTCCGACGCTCAAGCTGCACCAATGCGGCCTGCCCAAAGAAATGGCGCTCGAGCTCTTCAAGCCTTTCGTGATGAAGAAGCTCGTCGACCGCGGGCAAGCGCACAACATCAAGAGCGCAAAGCGCATGGTCGAACGCGTCCGTCCCGAGGTCTGGGACGTGCTCGACGAAGTCATTCGCGAGCATCCGGTGTTGCTCAATCGCGCACCGACGTTACATCGTCTGGGCATTCAAGCCTTCGAGCCGGTGCTGGTCGAGGGCAAGGCGATCCACCTGCATCCGCTGGTGTGCACGCCGTACAACGCAGACTTCGACGGCGACCAGATGGCGGTGCACTTGCCGCTGTCGGCCGGCGCGCAAGCTGAAGCGCGTATCCTGATGCTGTCCGCGAACAACATCCTCCAGCCGAGCTTCGGAAACCCGGTTTCGATTCCGACGCAAGATATGGTGCTCGGGCTCTATTACCTCACGTTCCAGCGCGAGGAATACGTCGGGCCGGCGCGCGGTGCGATTCCGTCCGAGGACTCGCTCGCAGCGGGCCTTGTCTCGACAAACGGCAAGAAAGGCGCGTCGACTGCGCCCAAGACGGGCGATGAAGCGCTGCCGACGTTCCGCGACGGGAAAGAAGCGATCATCGCGCACGAGTACGGACATTTCGGTTTGCAGCAATGGATCAACGTACGCATGCCGGTCGAGGCGCTCGGCAAACCGCAAAACGGTTCGCCGTTCCAGCTCGTGAAGACGACGGTTGGGCGGGTCATCTTCAATCAAGCCTTCCCGGCCGAATGGCATCATCCATTCGCCAACCACATCGTCGACAAATCGGCGCTGAAGAAGCTGATCACGGAATGCTATCGCAAGTACGGCAACGCCGAGACGGCTAAGTTCCTGGACGAAATCAAGTCGCTCGGCTTTCACTATGCGACGCAGTCCGGAACCACGGTCGCGATCGACGACATCATCGTGCCGGACGACAAGCACGTTCTGCTCGACGACGCGCAAAAGAAGGTCGACGAGCTGCACCATCTCTTCGAGCAAGGCTTCATCTCGCAAGAAGAGCAGTACAACAAGACAATCGAAATCTGGCAGAAGACGTCGGATCAAGTCACCGCGGCGATGCAAGCGGCGCAAAACCCGCTCAACCCCGTCTTCATGATGGCAACGTCGGGCGCTCGCGGTTCGATCGCGCAGGTCAAGCAGCTAGGCGGCATGCGCGGCCTCATGTCGGACCCGTCAGGTCGAATCCTCGAGATTCCGGTCAAGGCTTCTCTCAAAGAAGGTCTGACCGTCCTCGAGTACTTCATCTCGACGCACGGCGCGCGCAAGGGTCTTGCCGACACCGCGCTGCGCACGGCCGACTCGGGTTATCTCACGCGGCGTCTCGTCGACGTTGCGCAAGACGTCATCATCCGCGAGGAAGATTGCGGGACGCCGAACGGGATCACCGTTACCGACATCCGCGTCGGCAAAGAGACGATCGAACCGCTCCTGGATCGCATCATCGGCCGTCGCGCTGCGGAGGACGTCAAAGATCCATCTGCTCCGCGCAAGAAACTGGTGCTGCGCGACGAGGAGGTCGACGAGGAGAAAGCAGCGGCGATGATTGCCGCCGGCATCGGCGAAGTGAAGATTCGCTCGGTGTTGACGTGCCAGGCCAAGTACGGCGTCTGCTCGATGTGCTACGGTCGCAATCTTGCGACCGGCAAGAAGGTCGATATCGGCGAGGCGGTGGGCATCATTGCCGCGCAGTCGATCGGCGAACCGGGCACGCAGTTGACGCTGCGAACGTTCCACACCGGCGGCGTCGCCACCGAAGACATTATCACGGGTCTGCCGCGCGTCGAAGAAATCTTCGAAGCTCGCAAGCCCAAGGGTAAAGCGATGATCTCAACGGTGGCAGGCACGGTGCGCATTACCGAAGACAACACGCGAAACCGGCGTACGGTGATCGTCACCGACAAGCATGGCGACGAGCACGAGTTCGACGCTCCACTTGGATCGCACGTCATCGCTCACGAAGGCGACAAAGTGGATCCCGGCGATCCGCTCACGGAAGGTTCGCTCGATCCACACGAGATTCTCGAGCACAAAGGCGAGACTGCCTTGCAGAACTATCTCGTGCAGGAAGTGCAGAAGGTCTACCGCTCGCAGGGTGTCGACATCAACGACAAGCACATCGAAACGATCGTTCGCTCGATGCTGCGTAAGGTGAAAGTCGTCACCGGCGGCGATACCCGGATGCTTCCGGGACAGCTTATCGAAGCTGCGGCGTTCAACGAGCAGAACGAGACTATCGCCAAGGAAAGCAAAGAGCCGGCTACAGGCAAGCCGGTCCTGCTCGGCGTGACGAAGGCGTCGCTCGCGACGGAATCGTTCCTCTCGGCGGCGAGCTTCCAAGAGACGACTCGCGTTCTCACCGATGCGGCGATCAAAGGCAAATACGATCCGCTGCTCGGTCTCAAAGAGAACGTCATCATCGGCAAGCTCATCCCCGCGGGTACCGGCATGTCGCGTTACCGCAACATTTCGATTCAGCCCGAAGGGCAAGAGCTCGACGACGAAGGGCGTCCGAAGTATCCGGTCTACGCGGACGGTTTCGAGGCCGCCGCGGCTGCTGCCGAGACTGCGAGTGCCGTCATCGGTCCGAGCGGTGAAGAGCTCAGCTCGAAGCTGATGGGACCGTACGAGCGCCAGCGTCTGCAAGAGAACACCGTTACGTACGAAGGTGACTACGAGCCCGACGTGTCGGTGAGCATCCCGCCGACGAAGTCGCAGTACGTCAAGAAGGGCATCAACCCCGAGGACCTGTGATCTTCGCGTTGTCATTCCAAGCGCAGTGCGCCCGCTTGTCATCCCGAGCGTAGGCATGCGAAGCATGCCGTAGTCGAGGGACCACCACAATAATCGAGGGCCGAGATAATCTCGGCCCTCATCTTTTTATGCTACGGGAATTCGTAGGATCCGATGTCGCACTTGCCGTCGCCGGAGTCGCCGCGAGTGTTCCCGCGCTGGTCGACGGTAATACCCACTCCCGTGCAAACCGATAGCGGGATCTTGTCGATTGTATTGCTGCCGCTCAGCTCGGCGAAGATGACCATCGTGACGCCGCTCGCGGTCAACGTCGTTTGCGAGAGAGAAGGCGCGCCGACGGCGATCATGTCGCCGGTGCCCGGTGTGAACAAAGAGTCCCCGATGTTCCCGACGGCCGTTTGTATCAAGTTGTAGCCGCTCGACGTCAAGCTGCTGTTGTCGAGACCGAAATCTTTTCCGGTCGTCGCGCTGCCCGCAGCCATGATGTTTCCTTGAAGCGTCAGCAGCGCGCTGATGTCGTAGAAGTTGCCGCCGTACTCGGTCGCCGTGTTTGCGTTCATCGTGTTATTGATGACGCTCGCGGACGAGAAGTCCAGCTCGATACCGCCGCCGTCTTGCCCCGACGTGTTCGATGCGATGGTGGAGTTCGTGATCGTCGGGTATCCATAGTAATCGAAGATCGCGCCGCCGCCGGCTTGTCCTTTGCCGGCGATGCTGCCGCTCACGGTGTTACCGCTGACGGTGCTCTGTGTGACCGTCAACGTCCCGTCGTCCCAGATGCCGCCGCCGCCGTCACCGTCGAGGGCTACCGCCGTGACGGAATTTCCGGTGATCGCGCTGCTCGTGAACGTAGCGGTATCGTAATTCCAGAATCCGCCGCCTTGGTCGACAGCAGTGTTGTCGCTGATCGTGCCGCCGGTGAACGTGAGCGTTCCGCTCCCATAGTCGCCGAACGAGATTCCGCCGCCCCACGCTCCGCCGCCGCCCACGCCGCCTGTGGCACCATTGTTGGAAACGGTCGTCGCGGTTATTGCGTAGTCGCCGGACAGATCGGCACCGCCGCCGTGCGCACCGATCGAAGCGTTGCTTCCGGCGGTGGAGGTGTTGCCGCTCCCGGAGCTTCCGAGAGTCACGTTGCTCCAGCAGCTTTCCGCGCAGCCCAGAATTACTACTTGCTTGTGCGCGGCCTGCGGCCGTACGAAGTTGTCGGCGATGCCCCGCTTTTGCACTTGAGCGTGCGGATGGGAAGCGACGCGCGCGGCGTGCGCGGTTTTGCGCGCTGCGTGTTTGCGCGTGTCGCGCTGATGGCGCGACGCCAGCGCAGCCGCGCGCGTCGTGCGCCGGGATTGCATGGCTGCGCGTCGTGCAGCGAGCGCCGGTGCGACGCGGTGGGCCGTGGCGTCCGAGGAGCTGCCGGTGCTACCGTAATAATGACCGAACCCGGCTCCTCCGGCTTCTTTGGTAGCCGAAACCTGGTTCGATGCAAAGGAGACGCTCTCGAAGTTAACCGTTGAATAATCGTCTTCTGCGCCGCCACCAAAGGAGCTATCCGCTGCGGTAGCCGTATTGCCCGTGAATTGGACGCTCTGGAGCGACATCGGTGCGTATTGAACGTACAGTGCACCCCCGTCGGTCTCGGATCCGGCGCCCGCCGTGCTCGCGGCTTCGGTCGCCGTGTTGTTCGAAAACGTCAAATTCGAACCGGCGAAGGGATAATCTTCGACATATAGCGCGCCGCCGTAGGCGTACGCGTTGCCGGGCCCACCCTTCGCGACGTTGCCGCTGAACGTCTCGTTCGCGCCTGACGCACCTTGGAACGTCGAGACGGCCCCGACGTCCTGAATGTACACGGCGCCGCCGCCGGTGTCCGAACTATCCGCCAAGCCGCTCGTGCCGTCCGCAATATTGTTTGTGAAATTGTCGCCGGTGCTCACCACGGGGTCGGAGTCGAAACTGGCCACGGCTCCGCCGTAGGCTTCGTATCCGCCGACGGTCTGATTGCCGGTGAACGTGTTTCCGGCCAGCGTCAACGTCGTGCCGGCGTCGTAGGCCACGATCGCGCCGCCGTACGAGCCGCCGGAACTTCCTTCGAGAGCCTGATTGCCGTCGCTCGTCGACGTACCGAAAATCGAGTTCGTGACCGTCAGCGCGCCGTTATCGATCTCGATGGCACCGCCGTACGCGTATTCTGCCGCGCTCGCGTTTCCGCTCGTGTTTCTCGTGAAGGTCGACGAATCGACGACGAGGTCTCCGTCGCAGTAGATCGCGCCGCCATCTCCGTAGTTCGCGCCATCGTAGGCGACGTTGCTGTCGAAGAGCGAGTGCGAGATCGTGAAGCCGTTTTCATCCTCGATCGCGCCGGCGGTGCCGCCGGTGGACTTGTTGTTCGTAAACGTCGACGTAATTGCAGTTGAGTTTCCGGACCCAACGTCGTAGATTGCTCCGCCGTCGAACCCGGTGTTCGCATTAAAAACGGAATTGATGATGGCGAGCGTGCCGCTGTTGTAAATGGCGCCGCCGTTTTGGTTTGCTGACCCGGTACTGTTCCCATTCGCGAGCGTCAATCCGACGACCGATAGAAAACTGCCGGAGTCGACGGTGAAGATGCCGCTGCTGTTACCGCCGCCGATCGTCAAACCTGAGGACGCAGACGGCGCGCCCGTGCCGGGACTTGGCACCGTCGCGCCGGGTCCAAGCAGGATGATATTTTGCGCTGCGCTCTGTCCGATTTCGATCGGAGACGACACCGTGATATTGGTGACGTTTTGGAACAAGATCGCGGTGTAGACGCCGGCCGTCGTGCTGGCTTCGGCAATCGCTTCGCGTAGCGTGCAGGTGCCGCCCGTGCAGCTGAAACCGCTGCCGCTGCCGTCAGCCGAGCTGTTGACGGTGATGAGGTTGCCGGCGGTCGCGGTGGCGGCGTTGGTTCCGCCCTGCGAGACGTTCAGCGTAAAGGCTGCGA
>JBOHTT010000244.1:0-15198 GCA_050733775.1 Vulcanimicrobiaceae bacterium | reverse complement strand
GCGCGAATACAGTGCTGCAATGCGCCGGCCCAGCGGGTCGGTCGGCGGAGCGAGCTCGATCAGTGCAACGCGCTTTGCGACGCGCGCGAGCTCGGTGAGGATTTGCGCATGGAATGAGGGATCGACTTCGTGCAGATATCCGACTGCAATCGCAACGTCGAACGCCAGATCGCGCGCTGGAATGACGGACGTGCTGCCGCGGATCGTCCGCACGCCAAGATTGGCATGCTCGCGAATGACCGATTCACGCGCTTCGATGACGGCAACTTTGCAGCCGATCTCGATGGCGCGGCGCACGTACCCGATATTGCCGGTAAATCCACAAAAAACGACGGATTCGCCTGCGGTAAGCGCCAATGTATCAAAGGTCAGCGCATCGATGCGACGCGATTCGTGTTCGAACTCTCGGGGCGAGTAGGTATGCGAAGGTAGAGCCGAGCTGATAGTCGTCGTCATCGTGTGTTGCGTTTCCACGTCGCTGTTGGCCGTCCTTGCCCCCCTGCCATGCGAGAGTCAATTATCGGTACAGGGACGGTTAACTTTTATCAAGACCTGGTGGGGGAGGTGGGATTTGAACCCACAAGGGCTTTCACCCGGTCGCTTTTGAGGCGACTGCGTAGACCGTTCCGCCACTCCCCCGGTCAACGCACGATTCCGCCTGCGGCGGCGGCAAGCCTGGCTTTCGCCTCGCTCGCATCCTTGAGGTACGCGTAGGAGTACCACGTCCGGTGCCGGCCGGGATAATATTGCACCCGTATCAGAACTTGCCGGTCGCCGTTCGTGATTTCTGCCGATTCCACGGCCCCGCGCTCGAAGCGCACCATTACGAATTCGTGCGTTCCCGGTTCGTATAGCGCAAATCCGGCGGCCGCATAAAAACGTAACGGCGGATGCCAACCTGGTTTGTCGGTGCGGCCGATTGCCAGCGACGAAATCACGACGAGCCGTTGTGTGACCACGCCTGTCTGCTGCGTTAGCCTTTCGAGAATTTCGAACGTGTCGCCGTTGGGCGGCAGCGTCACGTGCTTTTGGAAGAGGGCCGGTCCGCCGGCCGCATCAGGCATGACGTAGCTCATCGCGACGCGATGCCGATCGGCGTGCATGACGTGATAAGGCCGGTTGAACGTTCCGGCCGGAAACGTATGCGTGTACGCGGCGATTCGATCGGTTTTCGACGGCGGGAGCTGGGTGGAGAGATCGTCGCGAAGCGCGCCGACCGTCGTAAACGCATTCGTATGGTGCGCGACATCCTCAAACACGAACGCGCGGCCGCCGGCACCGGGAGCAATAATGAGCCGAACCTTTTGATTCTCCAGGACGACCGATCCGATTGCGGCAGGCCGTGCGCCGGCGTTTCGACGGATGGGAATCAGCTTCGGCGGCGAGGTAAACGTAAAATCCGGTTCGCGCGCCAGGGTAGGCTCCTGGGCATCGATGCGCGTGAAAACGGCGGCGCGAGGTTCGATCGCGATCGGCAGCGTGCGCGATATTCCGGGATACCGTATGGTGACGCGTGCATCGACGCGGTGGCTCGAGTAGTTCGTGGCACCGAGAAAGGCAACGAGCTTTCCGCCGTCTCTACCGACGTGAATGGTCGCGCCGGGAAGTCCTCGTACGGCGCGTTCCGCGATCACTGCTTTTGCATTCGCGGCATCGAGCGACGTCAGCAGCGCACGACGTGCTCGAAACTGCGCGAGGCGCTGCGCTGCGGCGGGCAAGGCACGTAATCCCGGAGGCAGCGGCGGAACGATGAGCGCGTGGTAACGAAGCAAGTCTGCGTCCGATGCGTAGCGCAGATCCACCAGCGCACAGCTCAGCTCGTGGCTTCGACAGCTTCGCTGCGCGCCGATCGTCGCGTCTGCGAGTGCCGTCATGTGTTGGGCCGTCAGGGACTTCGGATCGAGGGCGCTCGGCCACCAAACGATGGCGGCATCGGCGACCGGATGCGTAGCAGCAATGAGCTCGCCTTCGCGTGCGACGAGCCGGCTAAATGCGAGCGTCGGGGCGAAACGCGCCGAGGACGTTCCTTGGACCGTGAAAGCCGCATCCCAGGAATAGAACCGGTTCGCGAACGGCGCCGACCAGCCGGGCGGCGATAGCGTGTCTTGCATTGGAAAGTCGATAACTCCGCGCGCACCGGAATCCAGCGCCGTTTGCAGCGCCAAGAACGTATTGCTCGGATCGCTTGCGCGCGGATAGACCGATTCCGGCGCCAGCAGCCATCCGGCTTGAAATTCGCTGAGCGCAACCGGCTGATGTGGTCGCGTCCCGAGCAGCGCCGTGGAAAACGCGAGCTGCGCGCGATCGTGTTCGCCGATCGTGCGCGCGTCGCTCTGATACCAGTTTCCCATCGCCCACACCGGCGACGAGGCTGTGACCTTCATCTGGTACGTGTTGATGAAGACGGGGACTCGATCGCTCGTCGCTTGGTGTACGATGTTTTCCAGCCACAGCAGATACGCCCGCAGATGCGGCGCCGGCCACGTCTGATTTGTGAGATATGCGCCTTGGTCGTCGTCGAGCTGAATCGCGAGCACGCGATCGGCAACCGGCCTAAACTGTGCGAGTGCCTTCCGCAGCCACCGCTCGGCATAGCGCACGTGCGTCGGATTAGCGAGCCACTGCGCGGCTGCGTCGTCTGAATGCAGATTCTGCAGCGTGGCTGTTGCGGGATATCGCCCTTCGAGAATGTCGTGGTAGGGCATGTGATAGTCCGCGCGCTGCAAGAGCCACGACGGATAGCCGCCGTTACGCCATTCGTTCCGGATGACCGGTCCGGGTCGAACCACGAGATAGAATCCGAGCTCGCGCGCCATCGTGAGCAAGCCGCGTAGGTCGCGCTCCGGCCTCGTATGCCCGTCGAAATCGAACTCGCCCTCGGAAAGCTCGTGCCAGTTCCACGGGATGTAAAGGTCCAGTGTATTGACGTGCAGCGCCCGAAGCTCGAGAAGCGAGGTGCGCCATTGCGCGCGGGGGATCCGTTCGTAAAAGAAGGCTGCGCCCCAAATGAAAAACGGCTTGCCTGCAACCGTGAAAACGGGGTACCCGTCTCTCATTGTCAGGCTCGAGATACCGTACTGCGGTGTCTGCGAGGCTGAAGCGAGGAGTGGTAGCGCGAGCGCGAAGAGAGCAGCCATGCAAACCCGTACGCGCAACGACCTCACGGAGCTGCTCGGAATTCGCGGCACGCTCACGCTCGATCCGCTCGAGAGTCCGGCGCTGGCAAACAATCCGCTTGGCGATCCGTCTCGACGGCTGCTCGGCGTGTACACGCCGCCTGAGTACGACGCAGAGGGCTCGTCCCGGTATCCGGTGCTGTATTTACTGCACGGATACACGGGCGATCTGGCCGCGACGGTGTCATCTCGGCAGTGGGAGCCGAACGTCGTGCAGCGTATCGACCGCCTGATCGTCGCGGCGAAGATGCCGCCGGCGATGCTCGTGATCGTTGATGGAAATACGCGTTTGGGCGGATCGCAATACGTCGACTCGATTCACAACGGCGCATATGCAACGTACGTCGTTCGCGACGTGATCGGCTATATCGACGCAGCGTACCGTACCGTCGCGCGCGCGGAAGGCAGAGGCGTGCTTGGAAAATCGACCGGAGGCTTCGCCTCGCTGCATCTCACGATGAATTATCCCGGCCATTTCAGCGCCTTCGCCTCGCATAGCGGCGATTCGTATTTCCGTGTGTGTCAGGTCGGTTCGCTGCTGCGGTGCATGCGGACGCTCGAGAAGTACGAGAGCCTTGAGGCGTTCGTGGAGGCATTTGAGAGAAAAGAAAAGCCGAAATTCGAAGAAGTGACGACGCTCGAGATGATGGCCTACGCCGCCGCATACTCGCCGACGGCCGCCCGCGCTTTTGCTTTCGATTTGCCGATCGACCTGCGGACCGGCGCCTTTCGCGACGACGTGTGGGCGCGGTGGCTGTCGTACGATCCGACGGAGCAAATTCCGCGTAAGCGGCCGGAGCTTGCCGCCCTGCGTCTGCGTTACATCGACTGCGGGCGCCGCGACGAGTACGGTCTGGATGTAGGCGCGCGCGTCATGGCGCAGCAGATTCGCAACCACGGCCTGGACGTGCGGCACGAAGAGTTTGACGACGATCATCGCAACATCGGATATCGTTACGACGTCTCGTTGCCCGCGCTCGCAGCCGTTCTCGACACGGCGTAACGGAACGTCAGCGTCCCCGCCAGCAACGAAAGTACGGTGAAGCCGTTCGCGAGTTGCCCCGCTGAGGCGACGACGAAACCCCATGCTGCGAGCGCGACCAGCGGCGGCAACGGGAAAAGCGGCATGCGGTACGGCATCGGGACGTCGCTGCGCCGTAAAACGAGAACGGAGGCAAAGGCGCCGATTCCACCGAGGACCACGATGCCGACGCCGATGACTGCGATGATCTGATCGAGAGGTAGAAAGCACGCTCCAAGCGAGAGCGTACCGATCGCGAATAGCGCGACGTCGGGATAGGCGTCCTTGCCGTGCAAGTGCGCGAAGGAACGAAAGAAGAGTCCATCACGTGCGGCCGCGTACGGCACGCGCGAGGCCGCCAGAAGCAGCGCGAACGTCGATGCAAAAGCGGTAATAAGGATCAGCGCCGTTGCCAGGGATGCGGGGGCTGGTCCCCAGGCTCGCTCCACGACTAACGATGCGAGATATTGCTGGTCGAGGGCGTTCTGCCACGGAATCGCGCCCAGCACGCCCGTTTGCAAGATGAGATAAAACGCTGCCACGAGCGCGACCGCCAGCAAGATCGAGCGCGGCATCGTGCGCGGCGGAGCGATCACTTCATCGCCGATGCTGGTGACGGTGTTGTAACCGAGATAATCGTAAAGCGTCAGGATGAGACCGGTGCCGAAACCGGCGCCGAGCGCCGGCAAAAACCCGGAATTCCAATCTCCGGCAAAGGCAACGTGCACGTCGAAGCGCGACCAAGCTGCAGCAGCGACGACGAAGAGCGTCAGCGACGCGATGCAAAACAGGGCGATCGATATTGCAGCGACGCGCTGAATCACGCGGGCCAGCAGCGCCATCGTTGCGATTCCGACTGCCGCAGCAACGAGATGCTGCCCGAGCGCCGCCTCGCGCAACGGCGGCCAGAGATACGCAGCGTACTGTGCAAAGCCGATATAACCGCTCGCGAGCAAGAACGGCGTCGTCAGCACGAATTGCCAAACGTACAGAAACGCAAGCAGCCTGCCACGTTCGCCGCCGAAGAGGCGCGTGACGAACGCGTACAAACCTCCGGAGCCGGGAATCGCGGCTCCGAGCTCGGCCCAGATGAGACCGTCGCATGCAGCGATGAGGGCGCCGGCGATCCACGCAACGAGCGACAGCGGCCCGTGCAACGCGCGCAAAATGAGCGGGATCGTTATGAGCGGGCCGATGCCGATCATCGCGATAGCGTTCGTCGCGACGGCTGCGCGGAGGCCGACGCCGCGGATCAGGTCAATGCGGCTGTCTTGGATGCGGCGAGTGCCTGACGGAGATCGTCGAGGAGGTCATCGGGGTCTTCGATGCCGACGGACAAGCGAATGAGGCCATCGGTGACGCCGCGCCGCTCGCGTTCTTCCTTCGGTATCGAGCCGTGCGTCATGCGAGCCGGAATCGAAATCAGCGATTCGACGCCGCCCAAGCTTTCCGCGAGACTGAATAAACGCGTGAGGCGCACGAAGTCCAGTCCTCGTTCGGCCGGCCCTCGCAACACGAAGCTGAGCATGCCGCCGAACCCGCGCATTTGACGGCGCGCGAGCGCGTGCTGCGGATGTGAAGACAAGCCCGGGTAGTACACTTTTTCGACGTCGTCGCTCTTGCTGAGGAAGTCTGCGACGATTCCCGCATTGCGTTCGTGCTCGCGCATGCGAAGCGCGAGCGTCTTGGCGCCGCGCAGTACCAGGTACGCGTCGAGCGGGCCGGGCACGCCGCCCACGGCGTTTTGATGAAACTTGATCGTCGCGGCGATTTCGGAATCGTTCGTCATCGCTGCGCCTCCGATCACGTCGCTATGACCGCCAAGGTACTTCGTGGTCGAATGAACGACGACGTCCGCACCTAGAGCGAGCGGCGACTGGAGGTATGGGGTCGCGAACGTGTTGTCGACGACGACGATTTGTCCCGCCTTACGCAGCGCCGCAATAGCCGCAATATCGATGAGTTTCAGGAGGGGGTTGGTCGGCGTTTCGATCCAGAACATTTTCGTATTCGGTTTGACCGCTGCCCGAGCGGCGGCGACGTCCGCCATGTCGACATAGGTGAACTCGAGGCCGTAGCGCGCCAACACTCGCGAGAACAATCGATAGGTGCCGCCGTAGAGGTCATCCGTGACGACGACGTGATCTCCCGCCGACAACAAATTGAGCGTCGTGGACGTTGCCGCCATGCCGCTGGCGAAGGCGCTGCAGAATTTCGCATCTTCGAGCGCTGCCAGCTGCGTCTCCAACGCGACGCGCGTGGGGTTCACGGTGCGACTGTAGTCAAAACCTTTGTGCTCGCCGACTGCATCTTGCGTGTACGTCGATGTTTGGTAGATCGGAACGATCGTCGCGCCCGTAGCCGGATCGGCATCCTGACCGGCGTGAATGGCGCGCGTTGCGAATCGCATTCTCGGCTCCCTCCTCTAGCTCTCGGGCGACGAGCTGAGGAAGCTGATAATGTCTTGACGGGTCACGACGCCGACCGGGTTGCTGCGCTCCGTCACCACGATTGCCGAATTCGCGATCGCCAGGAGTTTATAAGCTTGATCGACGTCTGCACCGACGTCGAGCATCGGAAACGCGGATCCCATAACGTCTTTGACCGGCTCATGAATCAAGTCGGCATGGTCGAATACGGCACGCATCACGGCGACGTCGTTCACGCTGCCGACCACCCGGTCGCCGCGCATGACCGGGAGTTGTGAAATTTCGTTTTCACGGAGTAAATCCAGTGCGTGCTTGACCGTGTCGTCTTCTACGACGGCAATCATCGGCGGCAGCGGCCGTTTGTTGCGTAAAACGTCCCCGACGGTTGCTTTTGCACGCTGATCCTCGAGGAAACCGTTCGCGATCATCCACTCGTCGTTGAATATCTTCGACATGTAGCCGCGCCCCGAGTCGGGCATGACGACGACGAGCATAGCGTCGGCAGGCAGCTCCTGGGCCACGCGCACTGCGGCGGCCACGGCGGTTCCAGACGAGCCTCCTACCAGCAAGCCTTCTTCGCGAGCGATGCGGCGTGCCATCAAAAACGATTCCTTATCGGAGATTCGCAAAATCTTGTCGATCACGCGCATGTCGACCGTTTGCGGCAGATATGACATGCCGATACCTTCGACTTTGTACGAGCGTGGCGTATCGCCGGAATAAATCGACCCTTCCGGATCTGCGCCGGTCACGACGATCTTGGCGTTCTTTTCCTTCAAGAAGCGTGCCGTGCCCGAAATCGTGCCGCCGGTGCCCATACCGCACACGAAATGCGTGACGCGCCCGCCGGTTTGTTCCCAAATCTCCGGACCGGTTGTGTCGTAGTGCGCGTCCGGATTCATGTGGTTGTGCCATTGATCCGGAATCATCGCGCCTGGAATCTCCGCGGCAAGGCGCGTTGCGACCGAATAGTACGATTCCGGCGAGTCGTTTGGAACGTTCGTCGGCGTAACGACGACTTCGGCTCCGTACGCGCGCAACAGATCGATCTTTTCCTTTGACATCTTGTCCGGCATGACGAGAATGCAGCGATATCCTCGGATCGCGGCCGCCATTGCAAGTCCGGTGCCGGTATTGCCGCTCGTGGCCTCGATGATCGTCGCGCCGGGACGCAAGACCCCGCGCTTCTCGGCATCCTCGATCATGGCCACGGCGGGCCGGTCTTTCACGCTGCCGCCGGGATTCACGTACTCAACCTTGGCCAGCACGAGGCACTTGGCGTCGCCCAGCACTTTATTCAGGCGTACCAGCGGCGTCCGCCCCACGGCCTGCAGGGCGTTTTCGTAGTAGCCGGGGTGGGGAAGGATCGATGTAGGGGTCTGCGACGTTACAGCAGACATCCTCGGCGGATTCCGCAACCGAGCGGGACCAGCCTGCGTTTTGAGGGTCACCCGACAACGAGAAGGGACATTAATGCCAACTGATTTTCGCAGTGGGACGGTGTTCCCGCGCCGCGGCCATGAGTCGCTGGGCGGCTATTTGTGGCTCGAGCGCGTGTTCGACAAGGCACGCGCAGCGAGGGACGGCACAATCCACGATTATATCTACCCGTGCCCTATGGATCGCGGCGTTTTCGATCGTTGGGGTATCACGTCGAATGCATTCGACGCCGCAATCGCAACGCGAGATACGGACGAAGAGATTCTCGAATGGATTCGCGCGCGCGTTCCCGATGTGAAGCGCGACGCTGCAAATCAATGGTTGCTCGAGGAGAAAATTGCGAACCTCGATCGGCAGGACGCCGAGGAGGGCGTCGTCGCCGCGTAGCGGTGAACGCGTTTAAAGCCGGCTGCGCGCTGGCCGTGCTCGCACTGGTCGGATGCGGCACGCCCATTCCTCCGCAGCAAAATTACGCGACCATTTACGGCGTCGTCTATGACGGCGCGACGGGACAGCCGCTTGCAGGAGCGACCGTCACGGTCGACTCCGTTCTCACGGCGACTTCTGCAGCGGACGGAACGTTCAGCGTGGCAAACGTTCCGATTGGTCCGTTTTCGGTCGTTGAAGGCGCCAACGGCTTCGTGGTCCATCAGGATCAAGGCACGGTCGCTGCCGGCGATCACTTTTTGCTGAACGTGACGCTCTATCACTAAAAGCGCCCTGCGTCGCGTCGTCGTTGCGCCCGATAAATTCAAGGGCAGCGCGACTGCGCACCAGGTCGCGCGTGCGATTGCGCAGGGCATTCGCAGGGTCGCACCCCACGCGGAAATCGTCAGCATTCCGATGGCCGACGGCGGCGACGGAACCGTCGACGTCTTCGTCGATGCCGGCTGGCAGCAGCAAACGGTTGGTGTCCACGATGCGCTCGGTCGCTCCGTAGAAGCACGCTTCGCGCTCGACGGCGGGCGCGCCGTAGTCGAACTCGCGAGCGCGAGTGGGCTCGCGCTGCTTGCCCCTGGCGAGCGGGACCCCTGGCGAGCCGACACGCGCGGCACCGGCGAGCTCATCCGCGCCGCCTTGGACGCGGGTGCGCGCGAAATCGTCGTCGGCATCGGTGGCAGCGCGACGAACGACGCAGGCATCGGCATGCTGCGCGCCCTGGGCGCGCGTACGGAGCCACCAGACGCACTGCACGGCGTTCGCCGTATCGATCTCTCCACAATGGACGCACGTCTGAAAGAGACGCGGTTAACCGTCGCATCGGACGTGGACAATCCGCTATGCGGGCCGGCGGGTGCGTCTAGGGTCTTCGGGCCGCAGAAGGGTGCAACGCCGGACGACGTCGCGCGCTTGGACGCTGCGCTCGCGCAGACCGCGGACGCCATGGCAGCGGCAATCGGGCGCGACCTGCGCGACGAGCGCGGAGCCGGCGCTGCAGGCGGCGCAGGTTTCGCACTGATGGCGATTGGCGGAAAGATTCGGCCGGGAGTGGACATCGTCGCCGAACTGCGCGGTCTTCCGAAGGCGCTGAAGGGCTCCGGGCTGTGCGTTACCGGCGAGGGCGCAATCGACGCGCAAACGCTGCATGGTAAGACGATTTCGGGCGTCGGGCGGTATGCGTCGCAAACCGGCGTCCCGGTGATCGCCTTTGCCGGAGCGATCGATGCTGGAGCCGAAACGGAGCTTTGGAAGCACGGTATCGCGTGCGTATCGATTACCGCAGGCCCAATGCGGCTCGAAGATGCGATGCGGGACGCCGAAACGTTGTTGACGGCGGCGGCTGCGCGCGCGGTGCGACTACTCTTGCTCGAGGAAGAGCGGCTTTAGAGCGTCGCTGCCGGCGGCGCGATTGTGGCGGGCGGCGTGCGCTTTTTCAGGAACGTCGCGCGCTCGGCAATCGCTTGCGCGATCAGATCGACGACGACGTCGGCGAGCTTCTCCGGATCGTGACGTACGTTGGTGGTTTCGGCAAGGACGTCGGCAAGTACGGGGCGGACGCCGACTTTTTCAATGCGTTCGAGATCCGGTTCGACCCAGACTTGGCCCTCTTCGGCGTATAAGTCGCGCAAGCGGCGCGGCGGCTGGCTGTTGACGATGGCGTAGTCGCAGACTTTGGCTCCTGCATGTGCCAGCATAGCCTCAACGTGGCGCGAGGCGGTAAACTCATCGGTCTCGCCGGGTTGCGTCATCACGTTGCTGACAAATATCTTCACCGCATTCGAGGTTTCGATCTCGCGAGCGATGCGGTCGACCAATAAATTCGGAATGATAGACGTGTACAGCGAGCCCGGTCCGAGCACGATAGCATCTGCTCCGCGAATCGCTTCGATAACTTCGGCGAGCGGCGCGGGATGCTCGGGCTCCAAGGAAATCGATTCGATTCTCTGGCGCGCGTTCGTAATCGCGGTCTCCCCCTCGATGACGGTGCCGTCTTCCATCGTGGCGCGCAGCCACGTCACGGCAAGCGTCGCCGGAAGCACGCGGCCTTTGATGTTGAGGACACGGCTCGACTCCTTGACGGCGCGATCGAAATTTCCGGTCACGCCGGTCATCGCAGCGAGAAAGAGATTGCCGAAAGAGTGCCCCGAGAGTCCGTCGCCTTCATGGAAGCGATACTGAAAGAGGTCGGTGACCATCGCTTCGTCGTCTGCGAGCGCGACGAGACAATTTCGCAGATCCCCGGGGGGCAAAATGCCGAGTTCCTTTTGCAAGCGCCCAGAGCTGCCGCCGTCATCGCTCACCGTGACCACGGCAGTGAGATTGTGCGTATAGCGCTTCAACCCGCGAAGTAACGTCGACAGTCCCGTTCCGCCGCCGACCGCGACGATGCGATAGCCTGCGCGCAAACGCGACGCAAAGAGAACGTCGACAATACGGTCTTTTCGATCCGGCGTGAGCGCATCGACGATCGAATGCATCCACTGACGAATACCGATGCTCACGAGGATCAAGCCGCCGGCCATGAAGATCCATTGCAGCCACGCGAGCGGAATATATCCATCCAGGGTCTCGTCGACCCAGGTGTTCACCTCGAAATGCGCGCCCTCGGCGGTGAGCCAACGATCGATGCCGTTCACGCACAGGATGGCGCCAACCATCGCGATGAGGAGCCAACGTTTGACGCCGAGGCCGGGATAGAACCACCGGATGCCGCGGCGAATCCGTTCGCCGATCACCGGTTCACATCCCGAGCAACGAGGACGACACCGACCCTAGTGTCTTCCGAAAGATGACGACGCAGTTCCTCAGCAATGTAAACGGAGCGATGGCGTCCACCCGTGCAACCAACCGCAATCGTGAGTTGTGCCTTGCCTTCCCTGATGAATCGCGGGATCAAAAAACCCAGCAATGTTTCGGCATGGCTGAGGAAGGTCCGCGTGTCGGGAATCGATTCTAAGAAAGCTTGAACCTCGGGAGACGTGCCCGGCAGTTCCCTTAGCGACTCGACGTAATGCGGGTTCGGCAGGAAACGGACGTCAAAGATCATGTCCGCGTCCAGCGGGAGGCCATACTTGTACCCGAACGAGATCAGGGTAACGTGCAGCTGACCCTCGCCGATCTTTTCTGCGAATTCGTCCGTGATGCGACGGCGAAGTTGATGCCCGGTGATCAGACTCGTATCCCAGATTCGCTCCGCGCGGTCGCGGAGCGGGGCGAGCGCCGCGCGTTCGACGGTGATTGCTTCCGTTATGCGCTCGCCTCCCAAGGGATGTTTGCGTCGCGTTTCGCTATAACGCCGTATGAGCGTTTCATCGGATGCATCGAGGAACAGGATTTCCGGGCGCATCCCGTTCGTCGACGCCGCTACGACATTGGTGGCGAGATCGCCAAATGGCCCTGCGGTAAGGACGTCGGGCGCGATCGCCAGACGATCGTAGCCTGAAGATGCTGCAAGCGCGACGATCTGGGGAAGGAGTGTGGGTGGCAAGTTGTCGAGGCAATAGAACCCAAGGTCCTCAAACGCCGCGAGCGCCTGACTCTTGCCTGCGCCAGAAAGCCCCGTTACGATGACGAAACGGCGAATGCTCACCGAAAAAACATACCAGCGTTGTTGCGAGCCCCCGCGGGGAATGGAGCTTTATGAGAATGTTGCCGGGCTCGACATTTGGGGGCCGTTGAGATGAAACTGTTCTCAGCCGAGAAGGCGAACGCTCTGATTCCGATCGTCTCTCCGCTCATCGAGGAGCTCTGGGCGAAGCGGCGCGAGCTGGCGATTCGGTTGCTAGAAAGCGATCCTGCGCTTCGTCGTGGTGTGACCGTGCGTTCGCGTAAATTCAGCGAGCTCAAGGCCGAAATCGTACGCTTAATCAACCGCATCGAGGAGTATGGCTGCGTGGTCAAAGATCTCGATCTCGGCTTACTGGATTTTCCCGCATTGCGGGATGGGCGGCCCGTGTATCTCTGCTGGAAAGCCGGAGAGCCGGAGATCGCACACTGGCACGGGACCGACGAGGCTTTCGTCGACCGCAAACCGCTGTAGCGGCGCCGGAGTCCTCGTCGGCGCGTCCTAGGCCGGCTGCGGCTGGACCCTGATGAAGTCTTCCGCCAGCCCTTGGAGCCTGACGTCGCCGAATTCTGCCGTGTATGCGCCGGCGGCAAGATCCTTGATCTCACCGACTTCGGGAACGTTCGCAAGCTGCGGAACCTTGTTGCGGATCTCGTCGGGAAGCTTCACCTTGTCGCCGACCGTGAGCTCCGGCGCGTCGAACAGCTTGTTCAGCTCGGCCATGAGCATATCGAGCGGAATGCCGTAACCCTGACTCACCTGTTCGATCGTTTCATGTTCGCTAATCGAGCAATTCGAGCAGCCTCCGAGATGGAAGCGCGCGAACACACGGCGTGCCCCGGCGTGGACTTTGAATGCCTGCTCGACGGTTAGATCTTTTGAAAAATGGTCGGCCACCAAACAACCTCTCTGAGAAACGGCTCTTCGAGCTATGACGCCGTAGCGGCCTGGTTGGTTTCGAGCCGGCCCGGAGGCGCGAAGGCCACCTCGATGATCGAACGTAGCGCGTCGCCGGAATGTCCGGCCCGCAGCGCTTGCTCGACCTCTTCCTTCAGGAGCTGCAGACGAAGCCCGTCGATGGCGAGGCCGAGTTCGCGAGCCAGCAGTGTAAGCGCTTGGACTTCATCAGGCGCGTAGTCTTCGCCGCCACGCTTTCGCCCGCACAAGACAAACCCGGAAAGGACGTGGCGGATGGGCATCGGCAAAGCCAGGTCGCCGGCCAAGCTCGATTGCAGTTCGCGCGGATAGGACGGCGCAGCGGTTGCCCGCATGCGTACGACGGCGGGATCGTTCTCCCCGACGTGCTCCTCGGCGGCATTGCCCGCCACGAGAACGTAATCGTCGTCCCCGCCCGCCAGCCATATGCCGGCCGACGCGACATCGCCATTCGTCAGCAACACTTCGATCGTTCGTTGCAAGAGCGTCGGAAGACTTGTAATAAAGTGTGCGTCGCGCGCGAATTCTCGTACTGCAGCCTCTTGGCGGTGTCGCGTTCGGAAGAACGCGTAGTCTACAAATGCATCGATTCGACCATGGATACGACGAAGGAAGTATCCGAGTGCAAGTGCGAGCGCGATCTCGAACGATGCGCTGGTGATGTGGTTTCGCTGGACGACGACCTTGTCCAGGATCCACTCGAGAACACCCATCGAGAGCACGACGATTGCAGAGACGATCGTAAAGACCAACGCGCGGTTGATCGCGAATCCCAAATCCACCACTCGATGACGGAGAATCGCATAGCCTGCTCCGAGGGGGATCGCAACGATTGTGGCTTGCAAAATGTCAAGACGCGGGTCAAGCATCCCGGAACTCGCGAGGATGCTCCATACGATCGGTCCGCTGAGGCCCAAGATCAACGAGGCGGCTACCCACCGAATGCGCTGGCGATCCATACCCTGCGAGCGTCGGAGAGAAATGACGAACGAGATCGCGGCTGCAGCAACGTACAAGACGAAGCCGTAGAGCACGAGGACAACCCATGCAGTCGCTGTCATTCCGGTGAAGAGCAACGCCGCTTGAAAGGCCGTTGCCAGCGCGACCAATACGAAGGTCACGGGAAATGTCAAACGCTCGATCGACGTTCGAAACAGGCCTCCTGGTTGCGGGAACGTGGCGGCAAATAAGACGCAATTGGCTGCCGCCATGTAGACGAAGACAGAATTGGCCGCAATCCACCAAGCGGCGGAGAGCCACGGCCAAGCGGCATTCGTCGCGGCACCGCCAGCCAACAGCGCAAGAAACAGGAAGAAGCCCGCTAAGAGGCGCGCCGAGCGCTCGGAGCTTGCGCGGGCGGCGATGACGGCAGCGCCAAGTAGTAAGACAAGGCTCGTAAAAGCGCCGACGATGGTGAGATCGTCGATGTTCCAGCGCGCCCCCTCCACGAGAGACACGGGCCGGATCGCCGTTCCGCGACGGTCGAAAAACGTTCTGCTTTCGCCGGGCAAGATCGGTGTGATTTCGAGACGTTCGTACCAGTCATTGTGCTGGCTGCGGAGGACGTCGCCGGCACGAATACCGGCTAGCGCCGCGGGCGAGCCGGCGTCGACGTGACCGACCACGTATTCATGCTGCGCGCCGCCGAGGTAGCGTAGTCGCAGACCGCTGTACCCTTGCGGATGGCGCAAATCCAGCAAGGAAATTGTCGTCAGCGAAAAGCCAACTGCGATACCAAGGCACAGAGCGATCCGCCATAGCGCGAGCGGCATGTCGTGAAAGTTCGAGTCGTCGTGCGGAGTTCGCCTGTAAGCCGGATTCTGTCCCGGCGTGAGCCGGGGATCATCATCTCTCTGGGGCTGCCGTCACCGGCAACCTCGGTGCGATTTGTGCTCGAACGGACGGGCCGTCCGGCCCCTTGAGGGGCATTCGAGCGATCTTGCTCCGAGTGGGGTTTACCCGAGCCTGCGTCACCGCAGAGCTCCGTGAGCTCTTACCTCACGATTTCACCCTTACCGGAAAACCGGCGGTATGTTTCTGTGGCACTTTCCTTCGAGTTGCCTCGACAGGACGTTATCCTGCACCCTTGCCCGATGGAGCCCGGACTTTCCTCACGGAACGGAAGACCGTGCCGCGCGATGATCCGGCGAACTCCGCGCTACGAGTATAACATAGGCGGCTGAGTTCAAC
>JBOHTT010000243.1:0-14240 GCA_050733775.1 Vulcanimicrobiaceae bacterium | reverse complement strand
GTCGGAAGTCGTCAAGATCGGCGACGTCGTGCAGGTCGAAGTGATGAAGTTCGACCCCGAAGCGAAAAAAGTCAGTCTTTCGCTCAAGCACGCGCTGCCAGATCCGTGGATGCAGCATGCGGATCAGCTGGTCGAAGGCCACAAGCTGGTAGCGCAAATTGTCAAAGTGACGCCCAACTACATCCTCGTCGAGATCGTTCCGGGCGTGCTTGCCATGGTTCCGAAGGGCGAGTTCGATCCGGCTGCGCAGTACAGCCCCGGCCAAGAGGTCGAGGTTACGCTGCTTACGATCAACCAAGGTACGCGTCGCATCACGGGCTCTATCCAGCACGTGGCCGATGTGCCGCTGGAAGAGATCGAGCAGTTCGCCTACGACGATGCCGCACCGCTCGCAAGTATCGCGGAGCCGATCGAAGCCGAGTAAATGCGCGTCTGGCTGACCGGCGGGATCGGCGCGGGAAAGAGCGAGGTTGCACGCATCCTCGCAAATCTTGGCGCTAAGATCATCGACGCCGATCGGCTCGCTCGCGACGTCGTCGCTCCGGGAACTTCAGGATTTGCTGAAATCGCCGCGCGGTGGCCGCAGGTCGTGCACGATGGCGTGCTCGATCGTGGCGCACTCGCGGCGATCGTCTTTGCCGATCCGTCCGAGCGCGCAGCGCTCAACGCCATCATCCATCCTCGCGTGCGCGCGCGAGCCGCAGAGCTCGAACGCGAGCTCGGCGACGGCGTCGTCGTGCACGTCGTGCCGCTGCTTTTCGAAGGCGATTATTGGAAAGAATGCGACGCGACCATCGCCGTCATCGCACCGCACGATGCGCGCATCGAACGTGTCCTCGCCCGCGACGGCGCGCAGCGCGCCGACATCGAGCGGCGCATCGCAGCGCAAATCGATCCCGAGGAAGCCGCGCGCCGCGCGACCTACGTTATCCGGAACGACGCGGGCTTGGCAGAGTTGGAGCCGGCGACGGCTGCGGTGTGGGAGTCGCTTCGGACTCGAGATTGTCGCCGCCCGGAGCGAAGCGATCGATGAAGATCGTCCGTCTGCCCAAAAAATCCTGAGGCGTTCCGCGCACGACGAACGTGCCCTGTGGCCGCAAACCGAGTGCCCGCGACAGCGCGATCTTCCCGGTGGAATCGCCGATGTACAGGATGCCGTTCTCTCGGGACGGTTCGCCGGCGATCGTCATTTCGGTTTTTCCTTTGCTGTCCACCGCGGCTGAAACCGGCAAAGGCGGCTCGATCGAGAGCGGCGCGTCGGCAACGAGATGCTCGCTCGTGCTCTGCATCTCGACGTGCACGTCGTACGTGCCCGGAAGCGGCGCGTGCATCGAATCGCTCAGGCCGTTCCACACAAACGCGGCGACGCGCGTCGTGCCGATGAGCGCGACGAATTTGCCGTGCACGTCGATCGGCTTGTGACCGGTGCGCGAATCGAAGATCGCTTTGCCGCTCGGATCGCGCACCTGGATGAAAAAGGTTTCCGCGGTTGGGAACTCCAGCGTCCGCTGCGAGCGGCTGCGATTAACCAGTGAGATGCCGACCGTGACGGGAATCAACTGCGGCGTGCGCTCCGGCGAAACGGTCGCGTGCAGCGTCAAGGTCATTGCAACGGCTGCGAGCATCACGGCGCGCCGCCTCCGCGGAGTACTCGCCCCGGACGCGCTCGAGTCATCTCGCCGTTCTCGGCCACGAGTTGACCGTTGACGCAAACGTACGAAATGCCCTCGGGCGGAACGTACGGCCGATCGTAGGTGGCGCGGTCGCCGATCGTCCGCGGGTCGAACGCCACCAGATCCGCGTACGAACCCTCGGCCAGCGAACCGCGGCCGCGCAGGTTGAACAGATTTGCCGGCAGCGAAGTCATCCGGCGCACCGCTTCTTCGATTGCAAGTATCTTGCGCGCGCGCACGAAGCGCCGGAACACGCGTGGAAAGCAGCCGAACGCGCGCGGATGCGGCACGCCGTATGCCGTGACGCCGCTGAAGCCGCGCGTCGACGCATCGCTGGCAACGGCACAAAAATCGGCCGAAAGGACCGTCGCGACGTCGTCTTCATCCATAGCAAAGAACGCGCACCCGACTTCAAGACGTTCCTCGCGCAGCAAATCCAGCGCGGCGCGCGCCGGCGTCGTACGGCGGCGGCCAGCGATCTCGTCGATGCGCAAGCCGGCGAGCTCGGCGTTGCGCTCGCTGCGTACGTCGGTAACGAGCATGTCGTGCCACTCTGCTTCGGAGAACCGCATTCGCAGCGCGAGCAGCACGGCGGTTGCGGTTTGCGGGTCGGCCAGGCGCTTCAGCGTCGCCTCAGGTCCGCCGGCTCGAACGTCGTCCGGGAGGATCGTGTCGAGGTCCGTCCACATCGCAACGTACGGATAGACGTCGCACGCGACGGCGCGGCCCGCGCTGCGCACGCGATCGATCGCCTCGAGCGTGCGATTGACTTTCCCCCAGTTGCGGCGCCAGGCGGCTTTGTGATGTGAGAGCTGCACCATTACGTCCGCGCGCGCGCCCACGTCGAGCGCCTCGTCCACTGCTTCGACGAGACGATCGCCTTCATCGCGAATGTGCGACGCATACATCGGCGCGCCGGCGTCGCGCGCCGCGCGTGCGGCGATCACGAGCTCGTCGACGTTTGCGTAACGCCCGGGTTCGTAAATGAGGCCGCTCGAAACACCGACCGCGCCTTCTTCGATCGCTTCACGCACGAGGCGCGCCTGCGCCAAAAGTTCATCGCGTTCCAAATTTCGGTCTGCCGGTCCGGCGATGCACGCGCGCGTCGTGCCGAGACCGACGAGCGATGCGACGTTCAGCGCGACGCCGCGGCGTTCGACTTCGCGAAAGAATTCGTCAAAGGTGGACCATTCGGGCTCTATGCCTAGGTACTTAAGGACTAGTACTTTCCGATCGCGCGCATAGCCGCGTAACGGAGCGACGGAAGAACCGCAGTTGCCGGCGATCTCGGTCGTAACGCCTTGAAAAATCTTACCACTCGCGGCGTTTTCGATGAGCCAGTGCTCGTCGGAATGGGAATGAATATCAATGAAACCCGGCGCAAGCGCAAGTCCATCGCACGCAATCCGGCGCCGAGCATCGCGCTCGGAAAGCTGACCGATGAGAGCAATGCGATCTTCGAAAGTTGCAACGTCCGCGATGTACGGCGGTCGTCCGCTCCCATCGTAGACGCTCGCTCGCTCGAATATGTAGGAGAGCATTGGCGTTTAGTTGCTTGCTGGCGGGGGAACGAACGAGAGCGTCGCTTCACGCATGTCCGGGGGAACCGATGGCAACCGACAAATCAAAAAATGTTAACGATCGTGGACGCCAAGAAGAAGAGCCGGACGGCGGAGAGATGTCAGTTCGCGAAGCTGGCAAAAAGGGCGGAGACACAGTTCGAGATCGTTACGGCTCAGGGTTCTACGAAAAGATCGGACGTAAGGGCGGACAAGTAACGCGCGAACGTCACGGTGCAGAATTCTACGAGACGATCGGCCAAAAAGGCGGCAAGGTCGTCAAGAATAAATACGGTTCGGACTTCTACGAAGAAATCGGACACAAAGGCGGTCAAAAAGTCAAGAAGTTGATCGCTGAGGCCAAGAAGACGCTCCAAGCCGCCGACGAAGAGAAAAAAGAGAGCTAGTCTTTAGCGGCACGCGCCGATTCGCACGAGGCGTTTAGCTTCGGCGAATACGGCTTTGTTCGTACTGTTGCCGGCGGGAACCAGATTAGACGCGATGAGTCCGTCGGACCACAGCGCACCTTGTTTTCCTTCCGCGCCGCCGTTCATGTCGTACGCGGTGATGTCGCAACCGTTGACCGTCCCGATCCTTCGCGATCCCGGCATGCCGCGACCCGGCCATTCCTTGAGCACGAACGCCTGGTTGCGCGACATGTACTGGAAGCCGATGCCGCGGTTCGCGCGCGTGTCGTCGCCACCGTTGTACGGCGGAAGCAGCGCGGTTTCGACGATGTAATGCGCCGGAATGAACGGCCTGAACACAACGCCTGCAATCGCCTCGTGCAACGGCATCACCTTGCCGGCATGCATCAAGATGCTCCGTGTGTCGGTCGGCTCGGGATCGGCATCTCCCTTGCCGCCGCTACAGGCAGGCAGCAACAATAAGAGACAGCACGCGAAAAAGAGCCAGCGCATGGCCACTCCTTTGACTACGGCGTGGCGCTGCCCTCGATTTTGCCGATGGTGTACTGGTCCGAGCGCAGATCCACGACGACGTTCCAGACGGTCACCTGGGAAGAGGTCCCGGTACCGACCGTTGCGGGTCCGGGAATGCGCAGGGTCTGCTGCGCGTCGGTCCAAGTCGCGGCGGTCGCATAGAACCTGCGCGCCTTGCCGTGATCGTCGATCGTAATGTGCGCGGGGCCGTTCACGGAGAAATCGTGCGTCACCGTGTTGTACACGGCCCTATCCGCCCGCATGTGTGCGACGGCCTTGCCGTTTTTCCAAAACGTGCCGTCGTGAATGCCGTCGATCTCCTGCGTGATCTGATCGCCCAGCGTGATCGCTTTGTCATACGTAAATTCCCACGACGCCGAAGTCGCGCGGCGTCCTTCCGCTTGGCCGTTTTGCATGGTCTGCAGCGTCGTCGGCGGCGGAATGTTGTCTTCGCCGGCGCGCCACAACGCGAAGCCCAACGCCAACAGCAGCACGATCACCGCAATCGTGACCACGCGTTTGCGATCGAGTTTGGCCATCAACGGCGAGCGGTTTACCATAGCTTGTCATCCCGAGCGTAGCGATGCAAAGCATCGCGTAGTCGAGGGACACCGGCGAGCGAGAGCACGTAGAATGCAGCCAAGGCGAACGCGACCGGCCATGGGCCGATGCGCGAATAGAGCGTCGGTGCGGGCGGGCCGACAAATCCGGTCACGGCCGCTTGTTCGTCGAGGCCCGCGCGTTCGGTCCAGGCCCCGGTCGGTGCGATGATGCCGGAGATCCCGGTCGCGGCCGCACGCACGACCCAGCGGCCGGTTTCAATCGCGCGCATTTGCGCGATTTGAGCGTGCTGATAGGGTCCGGCGCTTTCACCGAACCAGCCGTCGTCCGTTGCGACGGCCAGCACAGTTGCGCCGCGCGCAATCTGATCGTGCACGACGTCGGAAAACGCCGATTCCCAGCAGATCAGCGGCGCAACGACGAGCGGTCCCGCAGAAACGACGGCGGGATCGCGCCCCGGAACCTGGCGGCCCAATTGATCCGCATACGGAAACCAACGTAACAACCAGGCGCCGTACGGAACCCATTCCGCATATGGCACGAGCTGGCGCTTGCGATAGGTTTCTTCGAGCGTACCCTTCGGCGAAAAAAAGTAGAGCGCATTGTGCAAGCCGTCACTCGAGATCTGCAGCGAGCCGACGACGAGCGTCGTATTGCTTTGGCGCGCCAGCGATGCGAACGTATCGATCCAGAACTGCGTCGCAGCGGTGTCTTTCGGCGGAAGCTGCGATAGATCGCCGAGCGGCGCGGTCACGACGGTTTCGGGCCACAGCACGAGTTGCGGATGGAATGCCGCGACGGCGCGCGTCATCGCGACGTAACGGCGGTTGGCCGTAAGATAGCTTTGCGGATCCCACTTGATGGCTTGCCGGATGTTCCCTTGGATCGCAGCAACCGGAACGGTAGCCGCGCCCGCATGTCGCGCCGGCCAAGCCACGTTTGCCCCGAACGTCACGAGCGCGATACCTGCGACGCTCAATGCAGCCGGCAATACGCGCGAGGGGTCGAGTGCGACCCATGCGATCAACGCACCGATCGTTGCGATAATAAACGTCACGAAGATCGTCCCGCCGTAGGCCGCGAGCGGCGCAAAACCGCTTTGGACTTGGGAATAGCCGACTTGCGCGAAGGGCATGCCCATCGTCCCGACCGACCGCAGCCACTCGAAAAGTCCGAATGCGCCTGCGGCGGCAAACGGCGCCGCGACGCCGGGGATGCGCGCGTATGCCAGCGACGCGGCTGCGGCCGCGAGAACGAACGCGGGACATTCGATGATGGCCGGTCCGAGCACGGTCAAAAAGCCGAATGGGCCAACCAGTCCCGCCGCGGTCGTCGCAAACCACGAACACATGATTGCGAAGTAGACGATGCCGCTTAAGAGACCGATGAGAACCGCCGTACGAGCGGGAGTCACGAACCAGGACCAAAAAAGCCCGGCCATCGCCAGCGGCGCGAACCAAGACCAATCCAGCTTGGGGAACGCAGCCGTGAGCGCGACGGCAGACGCCACCGAGACCACGAACGCAACGGTGCGCGTTGAGGTGAGGATGTTACGCTCGATCGGTTTGGCTTTCTGTCTCGTTGCAATCATGCTGGCTGCGTGCGGGCGTCAGATTACCTTTCCGCCGTCCGGGAAGACGTCGACCATTCCGGCGGGCTATATGTTGATCCGCTTCAATATCGCGCCGCAGGGGTTCGATTTCACGAATTACAGCTACGCGATCGTCTTCAACACGAGCGGCGTCGGTGGAACGCCGTACGCGAACACGCAGTTCCAGGGCGGCTTCCTGAACTACTCGTACGGATGGTTCGTCGGCGGCGCCTTCGGCACCGTGCAGAGCCCCCCGGTGCTCGTGCAATATTACGTAACGCCCGCTAACCCGTCGCAAGCCAGCACGCAGCAGATCGTCGTCCCGCTAAACTTGGCCACGCTTACCTTGAACAGCAACGGGCAAAATACGCAATTCACGTTGTTGTTCAGCCGCTCGCTCTTGGATCGGCCCCCGATTGCAACGAGCGGGCCCGCGCCGACGCCTACGCCGACCGGCGCTTCGCCCGCTCCCACGGCCTCCGGCGCGACGCCTCCGCCCGGCGGCAATTCGTGCAGCACGCTATACACCTTTATTTGCGATGTATGGTACGTGAATTTCTTCGTCGTCGATCGTAACGGCGTTCCCCTGGATGCGCTGGGCATCAACGGCGTCGGCGATACGACGTTCTCGCTTCCGTTACCGACAAACACGTCGTTCGACTACGTGCAACAACTTACGGTGCCGGCCGGTGCCATACCGCCGGGGAACGCCAGCGAGCAAATCACCGGTGGGGAGATAGTAAACAACCCATGAGCAATCAGCAGACGATCGAATGTGCCAATCCGGCGTGCAACTGCACGGTGATGCAGGTCATCGAGACCGAAGCCTTTTGCAGCGATTACTGCAAAGACGCCGACGAAAGCGAAGAAATGGAATTCTGCGAATGCGGCCACCCGCCGTGCGACGTGGAATAAGCGCGGTTAGAATGCGCCGGTGAGGTTACCCGGAACGATCGAGCCGACTTGACCGAGGCCGAAGTTGACGCCATACGACGGGAACGCGAGCAAATCGAAGCCGACTGAGACCATTTTGAGATCTTGGTTGTATGCGATCCGAACGTCGTAACAGTCGCCGATGATGCGGCGCAGATAGACCACCTTGTCGGTGATCTTGCCGCGTTCTTTCCAATTTTCCGTTGCGGCAAATTGCAGATCGGTCTTGTAGCCGAACGGCGTGATCCACTGATATTGCGTTTGTTCGAAGCCGTTGCCGGCTCCGGGCACCCATGAGCCCGCAACCGACAAGTACGAGCGCAGCGACGGACGTGTCGTGAGCGAATACGACACCGGTTGCGCCTGGCGATTGAACGACGTCCCGTCTGCGAGACGCAGCACCCAGACGTTCTTGTTATAGAATTGCACCACGTCTTGCGCGCCGTGCGTGTTGCCGCCGATGACGTCGAACGTCTGGAACGGCTCGGTCGTCGGGCCGTTCGAATTCGCTTCGTTATAGGTGATCGCGTTGAGCACGTGATTACCGAACGGGGTCGTAAACGTGAGCTGCTGGTTGATGGTTGCTTTCAAGTCGCCGGTCGAGTATTCGTACTGTTGCACGCGCAGGGTCGCCGAGAGATCGCTATTCCAGAAATGGGCGACGGCCGGCCCGAAATTCATCGAAAGCAAACCGCGCGTCGCGGAGAACGGCTGTTGCGGCACGGTGTATTGGCCGAACAGGAATTGCATCGTGACCGGCACGACGCGTTCGTTCGGAAAAAGCGCGCGAGGCTGCAGGCTAAACTCCGGCTCGATATCGGTTCCAGTCGGCGTTTGCGAAAGCGTCTTATCGAAATTGAGCGAGTAGAGTGCCCACGGCGTCGTGTAGTTGAACAGATCCTGCAGGTGCGTCGAGCCGACCGACGTGCTCTGGCCGGCGAAGGAGTTGAAATTGCGCGTCATGCCGACGTTGAGTGCGTCCGTGATGTTCGAGCGGAAGTTCACGGTCTCGGTGTAGCCGAGGTTCATCGAACCTTGCTGCGAGCCCTGACTGTAATGCTGGAACGTCACTTGTTCCGTTGCGCGGCTTCCCGTATAGCTTAGGCTTCCGCCCAGCGTCAGCGCGGGCGGCTGCCCCGTGACGAACGGCCCGTAGTTGCTGATGTACTGAATTTGCTCTTGCGACTTCATGTGATAGCTCAGGATCTCTTGATCGTTGAGCGTGAAGTTGTTGCTGCCGCCGCTAGGTTTGGGTGGCGATCGGTAAAAATCGACGGACGTCACGCGCCGGTGATTGCGCGTGCCGACCGTAAAGTTGATGCCGAATCCTAAGCCGAGCTTCGTGAAATACTCGACACGATAATAGCCGGCAAAATATTGTGTCGAACCAAATCCGAAGCGCGTCTTGATCCAAAATCCCTCAGTCTGGTCGTAACCGACGAGAGGCAAGAACGACGATTGCCGCGGGAGATGGCGGCTCGCAAGCGAGACGACGAGCACCGGGATGTAGAAAACGGCGAGCGGCCCGAGATAGACCGTGACTTTGCGCGCAATCAGCTTGTCGTTGGGGCGAAGCTCGAAGTTCTTCGCCTCCATGTGATAGCCGGCGTGCGGGTTCTGGCACGTCGTCCAAAACGCGTTGTTGCCGACGGTGTAGCCGCTGCGCAGCGACTTCATGTCAGCGGCTTTGAAATAGAGCAGCCCTTTCTCGACGCCTTCGCTGGTTTCGCCGGCGCCCTTGAGCAGCGTCGCTTGCTGCGTAACGCGATCGAAGCGAATGATCTCCGACCGCAGTACCGTATTGCCCGCATAATTGCGCAGATACGGACTGCCGGTGAAATCCATGTATCGCTTGCCGTCGTAATGCGCGTGGTCGGCGACGATGACGCCCTGATCGTAGAACAGGTTGACGTTACCGTCGAAGTCTTGCGGTTCGTCCTCGCGCGACGAGCCTTTGTATTTATCGGAGATGATCAAGACTTGCCCGGGTTGGAGCGGCGCGATCGTGGGGCCGGGTGTCGGCGAGGGGGACGTGGTTGGGAAGGGCGTCGCCGTCGCAGCAACGACCGGCGTGACGGTCGGCGGCGGTCCGGTTGGACGAACGACCGGGATCGGGCCTTGCGGCGTCACGGACGGGCTGGGCGAGGGGGTTGGTGTGCCGGGAGGGCCGGGGGTCGCGGTGGCCGGCGGGACCGTCGGAGGCGGCAGTACGCCGGGGCCGATCGGCGTTCGCTGCAGCGGCGGCAGGCCTTGCGTTGCCGACGGGCTCGGGAACGGGGTCACGGCCGGGAAGACCGTTTCGTACGGCTCGGGGCTCGCGGTCGGTGCCGGACTGGGCTCGGCCTCATTTTGCGCCAGCAGCACGCTGCGATGGCCGGCGCGCGCGAGCATTGCTTTGACCCCCGGCAACGTCGCTTTGAACTCGCGGGCCGATAAGCTGCACGAATGTTCCATGATCGTGATCGCCGCCGCAGCTTCCGGCGTTTCGCTTTGCGCTTGCGCACCGGCCGGCGTCACCGTCAACCACGGGCACAGCAATGCAAATGCCGTGCAACAAGCGATCCACCGGCCTAACCGCGAATCGCGCACGCTTGGACGACCTAGCGTTCGACTTTACGTAAGAGTATTGCGCCGGCGACGCCGACGATGAGATTTGGAGTCCAAGACGCCAGCGTTGCATCGACCACGCCGTTGCGTCCCAGCGCTGCCATTGCTGAAGCAGCCAGATAATACACGAACATCACCGTCAGCGAGAGCGCCATACCGAGCTCGCGACCGCGGCGTCCAAACAGAATCGCGAGCGGCAACGAGACCAGGATCGCGATGAAGCAGCCGAACGGCAACGCTTTTCGCGACGCGAGCACGAGCTTCAGGTTGTCGATCGCTTGCCCGCCGCTCCCGGTCATCGAGAGCGCTTTGATCTGTGCGGCAAGCGTCTTCGAATCGAGTGCCGTCGGATCGCCGCTGGCTTGATTGAAGAATTGATCGGCATTGACGTCGAGCGGCAAACCGACCGTGACTTCTTGGCTCTTGTTCTCGACGTCGACGAACCCGTTCGCCTTGAAGCGAATGACGGTCGGATTGTCCATGTGCAGCGTGCCCCCTTTGATGTACGCCTTGTTCGATGTCATGACGGAATCGAACGGCGAGCTGGTTCCGTGATCGAAAATCATCACGTCCGACATGACGTGCGTGACCGGGTCGACGGAATTCACGTAGAACACGCGGCCTGTGGCCGGATCTTTGCGGAAGATTTGGGGCTCGATCGGCAAAGCCGCGGTGTGGTAGATGATCTGATAGAACGTGCGCGTTGAGAGCTGCGTGGCTTGCGGCGCCAACGTTTCCGTAATGTACCACGAGAGCAAGAACGCAGAGATCCCGAAAATCAGCGGAACGCGCGCGATGCGCCACAGCGTGACACCGGAGGTGCGCAGCGCCATGATCTCGTTGTCCGCGACCAAACGACCGAACGCGAGCATCGTTCCGAAGAGGCAGCCGAAGATGAACGCCAGCGGCGCGGCTTGCGGCACGCGCAAGACGAGGAATCGCAGCACCAGCATCACCGACGCGTGCTGATTGATGACGTAGTCCGCAGCCAAGAAAAAAATGTTCAGGAACTGGAAGAGCAGATACGCTCCCAATCCGATCGCAAACGGAATCGCCATCTCGCGGAAGATGTAGCCGTCGAGGATCGGGATCGTCATTTTTGGCCTAGGCGCGGCCGCGACCGGGCCGCTCACGGTGCCGGTGAATGAAGCCATAGAAAGGTTAGAAGCTGCGCAGCTCCGCGCTCACGCGCGCAACGTACGTGCGCGTCTCGGCGAACGGCGGAACCCCGTGATAGAGTGTGACGGCGCCGGGACCGGCGTTGTAGGCCGCAAGCGCGAGCTGGATGTCATGGTGATACCGTACCAAGAGATCGTGCAGATAACGCGTCCCCCCGTCCATGTTGGCGGCTGGGTCGAACGGATCGCAAACGCGATAAAGCGCCTGGGTTGCGGGCATGAGCTGCATTAACCCTTGCGCGCCGGCGCGGCTGATCGCGTTCGGATTGCCGTGCGATTCGACGTCGACGACGGCGCGGATGAGCGCCGCGGGGACGCTGTTCGTTCTCGCATAGGTGCGCACGAGCGCGTCAAGCTTCTGCGAGCTGAGCGTATGAGACCCGAGGGTCGGGAGCGATCCGTTGCCAGAGCAGCCGGATAGCACCGCAGCGATGCCGAGCACGGCAAGCCCGATGAAATTCCGCACGACCGTTCGCGCCTTCGACCATCGGCGGAGCCGCGGCCTGCTCGAATCGATGAAGGAGGCCTTAGCTTTCCTTAAAGCTCTCGAGCTCGCGCAGCAATTCCGCCTTCAGAGCTTCGGGAAGGTCGATCTCCTCCAGCGTTTTTGCGTTTTCCGCGTCGGCCAGCTCGTCGACGTCTTTCTGGCTCGGCTCGTTTTCAGGGCGCTCCATTAGACCCTCTCTCTTTGCTCCTCGCGTCCGTCCGCCTACCAATCCGACAAGTTTTGGCATCCGCTCGTCTGGGTACGTCAGAGAGCAACAGGGGGTGGGATTGATTCCGCCGCGGCTTCACATGCGCTTCCCATGCAGCAGTCGGTACGCTGCACGGGCGCGACGAGCATTTACCACATACCTTACGCGTGCCCGGGTCGAGCCGAAGCTTCAGGCCGAGCTGGAAAGTGCCGTCGGTGAAGCCATCGCCAACGCGATCGAACACGGCCACCCGGACGCGCGTTGGTTCGAGGTTCGGTGCCTGATTCGCCCCGGCGAGATCGTCACCGAGGTGGAAGATGACGGCTTCGGCTTCCAGGCAAACCCGGTTCAGCCGCCGCCCGGCCACGTCCGCGGCTTCGGGTTCGGCATCATGCGCTCGCTCGTGGACGAGCTGCACGTCTTGAAAAACGGCCGCCTCGTCCGCTTTAGCAAACGCTTAGCGACCGGTGCCGCAGACCTTAGGCAGAACGAACGCGCGCGCTCTGGTTGATGCGCACCGCGACGAGCGATGCGAAGAATATCGTGGCGGCAAGCCACAAGAGCGCGAGATCGTCGCCGGGCCATGCGAGGCCGAGTCCTTCGCCGATCCAATAAACGCCGAACGTCGTTAGCATCACGCCAACGAAATATTTCATGACGTTCTCCGGCACGCGCGAGAGCGGCGCGTGCAGTGCGATTCCCGCAGCGACGACGATGACGAGTGCAGCAGTCGCGCCGATCACGGCCGCAAAGAGCGAATGCACGCTGGCGCCGCCGATCGCGAGCACGATTAGCGCAACCTCGAGGCCTTCGAGAAAAACGCCGGAGAATGCGGTCGTACGTCCGATGCGCAAATCTTCCGCCTGTTGCAAGCCTGCCACTTTCTTTTCGTACGCCGCGGCCTCGTTGCGATGCGCCATGCGCCCGGACGCACGCAAGACGGCCTTGCGCAGCCAGCCCCAGCCGAACCACAGCGCAAATGCGCCGACGCCGACTTTGAGCCACGCGTCGGGAATCACGTGCAGAATCGGTACGCCGATCGCCACCAAAACACCGAGCGCGACGAGCGCGGCAATCGTCCCTTCGAATGCGGGCCGAATTCCGTGCGTGTAGATGACTGCAAGCACGATCGTTAGCGCTTCGACCATTTCGACGGCGCTCGCGAGAAACGCCGCGCTTGCAACCGCCCAGACTTGGACCACGTTAGCCTGAACGTCAGGCGACCGTCGCGGGTTGCGTCTGGGTACATTCGTGGGAATGCATCACGAAGCAGCGGCTATTGCTGAGCGCTTTCAGGTTGCGGCGATGCCGCGGCAACTTCCTGACTTGCCCGGCATCGAATTCAACGCCTTATACGAGCCCGCAACGTCGCTGCTCGTGGGCGGCGATTGGTACGACGTGTTTCATTTGCCGGATGGACGCATCGGAATTTCTGTCGGCGACGTGTCGGGGCACGGCATTGAAGCCGCAGTCGTCATGCAGCGCGTGAAGAATGCATTGCACACGGCGCTCATCGTCAATCCGAATCTGTCGAACGCGCTGCGTGCGGCGGATTACATTCTTCGCAACGATTCGATGTACGGGTCTGAAGTGGACGCGTTCTGCACGGCATCGCTTGCGATTTTGGATCCGAACGTGATGACCTTGATGGTCGCGCCGGCCGGTCATCCGGGCCCAAAGATCTGGAATCCCTCGACGGGAGAAGTAATCGATCCCTTTACCGAGCGCGCCCTACCGCTGGGATTGCGGCACTTATGCCCCTCCGATGTGCAGCAATCGATACGCCTCGAAGAGGAAAGTTTCGCAGCCTTCTACACCGACGGCCTGGTGGAGTGGGAGTACGACTTCCTCGATGGTGAGCGGCATCTGGAAGAAGCCATTTCGCGGCTGGAAATCCGCAATGCGACGAATCCCGCAGCGGCGATCCGTAACGCGGTCATACGCGGCGTTGCGCACGACGACGTCGCCGTCCTTACGTGTAAGGTGCTGCGGGCTCCGTAGGGCGGCGCGACCCTTGCCTCGTAGCCCCGGCCATGACGACGACAACCCGCCCCCCGCTTCCGCCGTTCACGGCGGAGACTGCCGCGCAAAAAGTTCGTGCGGCGGAAGACGCTTGGAACACGCGCGATCCCAATCGCGTCCCGAATGCATACACCGAGGACAGCGAATGGCGTAATCGCTCGGAATTTTTCAAAGGCCGCGACGAGATCATGGGCTTTCTCAAACGCAAATGGGCGAAAGAGCTCGATTACCGGCTCATCAAAGAGCTCTGGGCATGTGCCGGCAATCGGATCGCCGTGCGTTTCGCGTACGAATGGCACGACGATAGCGGCAATTGGTTTCGTTCGTACGGCAACGAAAATTGGGAATTTGACGAGGGCGGTTTGATGAAGCGCCGCATGGCGAGCATCAACGATCTGCCGATTACCGAAGCAGAACGCAAATTTCGCTGGCCGCTCGGTCCGCGTCCCGAGAGCCACGCCGGTCTGACGGAATTGGGGC
>JBOHTT010000242.1:0-44512 GCA_050733775.1 Vulcanimicrobiaceae bacterium | reverse complement strand
TCATGGAACTCCTCGGTTACGATGCCCAGCATTTCGGCATCCTGAACGACTTTGCGACGTTCCTTTTTTCGAGCGGCAACAAGAAAGCGGCGATGCTCGTCCTCACCGAAGCGGTGAAATGGCATCCTGAGAATTCGCTCGGTCACACAAATCTGGGTTGCCTCTACGTCAGCGAGCGCGACTTCGATGCGGCGCGGCGGCATTTCGAGATCGCATTGAAATTCGACCCTGAAAACACGATGGCGCACGAGGGTATGCGCACGGTACTGGGTCGCGCTCAACCCGCCGCCCCGCGCAAGAGCAGCCTCCTCGCGCCTTTTGCGTACGCCGGCGGTCCGATCGAGGTTCTCGTCGTCGAAGCGGCGATCGGCGGCAACGTTTTCACGCACGACTTTCTCGCCGATCCGGCCTTCCGCAAAACCCAAGTATTTCTCGAGCATTTGAACGAGAGCGTCCCGTTGCCCGAACACGACGTGATCTGGAGCGCCATCGGCGACGCGGAGCGATGCCCGAATCTGTTGGCCGTCGCGCCGTCGATTCTGGCGCGCAGCACCGCACCCGTCGTGAACGCGCCGCACAGCGTGCAAGGGACGACGCGGGCGGACATGGCGCAGCGCTTTTCCGGCATCGAGGGCATCGTGACGCCGCGTATCTGGAGCGTTCCTCGCGAAGAGCTGGCTGCCGAACGCGCCGCGAGCACGGTCGCCGAGCTCGGCCTGCAGTACCCGTTCTTACTCCGCTCGCCCGGTTTCCACACCGGCGAATATTTCTTGCGGGTCGACTCGCCCGAAGAGCTGCGAGAAGCACCGAGTCTTCCCGGCTGCGCGCTCACGCTCATCGAGTTCTTGGACGTGCGCAATGCCGACGGCAAGGTGCGAAAGTATCGCGTCGTGATCGTCGACGGAGAGATCTTTCCGCTGCATCTTGCGGTGTCGGACCATTGGAAGGTGCACTACTTTTCCGCTGACATGACCGAGAATGCGGAGCATCGCGCCGAAGACGAGGCGTTCTTGCGCGATATGCCGGCGGTCTTGGGTGCCCGCGCAATGGATGCACTGGGGCGCGCCGCAAAGATACTCAATCTGGATTATGGCGGCATTTACTTTTCGATCGACGCCCATGGCCGCGTCGTCGTCTTCGAGGCGAACGCGACGATGATCGTTCCCGAGCCGGAAGACGAGGAACGCTGGCGCTACCGCTTACCTCACGTCCAGCGTATTTACGATGCCGTCCGCGGCATGCTTACCAGACGAAAACGGGGCCCGTAACCAACGCCCAACTCTCCTTGGTTATGGGGATCGTGTCAATCGCGGTTATCGTGTGTACTAAAAGTACATAGTCTCGCAAATGTTGATTGCGGCTCTTGCTATCGGCTGGGTAGCTACCGTTGGCGTCCTGCTCTTCGTCGTACGGTCGCTCCGCCGCCGCGTGTCCGCGCTCTCCGGGTATCGCGTGCTTTTCGAGATCGTCAACGACGTCGTCTTTATCGCTCGCGCCTCGGATCTCCGTATCGTTGATGCCAACCGGGCGGCGGAACGGGCCTACGGATACACCAAAGACCAGCTGTTGAAAATGACCCCGCCGGAGCTGCGGGCGGCTGAGTCGCGCGGAGAAGACCTGTCGGCGGCGATGGAGTCCCTGGAGACGGGAGCCGCGCGCTTCGACCTGATGCAGGTGCGCAAAGACGGGACGACGTTCCCGGCCGAAAATGCGGCGCAGCGCGCATTCCTCGGGGGTGAGGAAGTGTTCATCAACGTCGTCCGCGACATGAGCGAGCGAGAGCGCACGCGCAAAGAGCTCGCTGCTGCGCGCGATCAGGCCGTCGAAGCGGCCAACCTCAAGTCCGAATTCGTCGCAACGATGAGCCACGAGATCCGAACGCCGATGAACGGCATAATCGGCATGAGCGATCTATTGATTCAGACCAGTCTCACGGCCGAGCAGCGCGAATTTGCGGTAACGATTCGCGATTCCGCGTATTCGTTGCTTTCGATCATCAACGACATCCTCGACTTCTCGAAGATCGAGGCCGGCAAGCTGCGTCTGGAGATCCTCGAGTTCGAGCCGATTCGCGTCATCGAGAGCGTTGCCGATCTTCTCGCGTCACAAGCGCATGTAAAACGGCTTTCCTTGATGACGTACGTCGATCCAAAGATTCCGCGCCGTTTGTTGGGCGATCCCAATCGCCTGCGCCAGGTTCTCATCAACATGGCCGGCAACGCCGTCAAATTCACCGAGGTCGGAGCCGTGTCGATCGTGGCGACGCTGCAGGAGGTTACCGACGACGAAGTATTGCTCCGCATCGAAGTCGGGGACACCGGCATCGGTATGTCGCGGCAAGCGGTCGAAAAACTCTTCCAGCCGTTCACGCAAGCCGATGGAACGATGGCGCGGCGTTACGGTGGGAGCGGCTTAGGCTTATCGATCACAAAGCGACTCGTCGAGCTGATGAACGGCTCGATCACCGTGCAGAGTCGAGAGGGCGTGGGTTCGACGTTCGGTTTTACGGCGCGGTTTGCAAACGCTCCGCACCGTCCGCAAGTCGACCAAACGCTGGATCTGAGCAACCTGAATGCGATGATCGTCGACGACGACGCAATCGCGCGGCAGATACTCGCTCGACAGCTCGAGTCGTGGGGTCTCAAACCGGCGAGCTATCCCAGCACGACGGACGCACTCGTGGCTTTGCAGGCCGAGAACAAACAGTTCGACGTCGCGCTGATCGATTTGCGCATGCCGGAGCACGACGGGTTTGAGCTGGCCGCGGAGATCCAGAAAGACCCGAATCTTGCGAACCTTCGCATGATCCTGATTACGGCATACGATTCGGGGAGCGTACGCAAGAATGCGATAGCGCGAGGATTTTCGGCCGTGCTCATCAAGCCGATTCGGCAGTCAAACCTCTTCGATTGTATCGCCGGTGTGCTTCAGCGGCCGCAACCAACGGTCATCGCCAGCGCGCCGGATCAGCTGAACGGCGAACGGTGGCGCGGACGCATTTTGGTCGTCGAGGATAACTCGGTGAACCAGCGCGTTGCACGGCATCAGCTTCAGAGTGTATGTGACGGTGAGGTCACGGTCGTTTCGGACGGGCAGCAGGCCGTTGAAGCCGTCAAGACCGGTGAATTCGATCTCGTTTTGATGGATTGTCAGATGCCCGTGATGGACGGCTTCGCGGCGACGCGAGCAATTCGCCGCGCCGAGAATTTTACCGGGCGTCACGTTCCGATCGTCGCAATGACTGCCAACGCACTCGAGGGTGACCGCGATGCGTGTCTCGCGGCCGGTATGGATGATTACGTCCCGAAACCGATTCAGGCGAGCGAGTTACGTCAGGCCCTAGCGCGCTGGCTTCCCAAGCACGAGACGCTTGTGTGACTTCTCGTACGCGATGAGAAACGACGCGTCGATCGAGTCTTGGATGACGCTCATCGGAACGGGCTCGGGGATGCTTTTAGCCTCGTAAAGCGCTTGACCGGCGAGAAAGAGTTTCTTCGCTAAACCTCCGTCTTTGGCGGTCATCGAAAACGGCGATGACGGCGAAACCTGCTCTTCAAACGTCGGGCGCTTGAGGTAGTTGTTCTCGTAATCGGCGCGCGCAACGCTCTCGGTCAGCGAGAGATGCTTCATGAGCGCGTTTATCGCAAGCTGCGGATTCTTCTTGATCGCCTCCATCGCAAGGACTTCGACTTCGATCAGCTTCGTTGCAATTTCGGGGTGCGCGCTAAGGAATGCCGGCCGCACCGCCGTCGTGCGCGGACAATCGCCACCGGGCACCGTGTACGCCGGATCGAACTGCACGATGGGAAAGCCGTCCTCTTTCAGCGCAAATGAATACGGCGACCAGGCAATGCCCGCGTCGATCGAATTGCTCAAGAACGCGTTGTGGAAAAGCGGCGCCGGAATATTCGTAACGTTTAGTTTTGCGTAGTCGATGCCGAGCTTTTTGGAGATCATGTAGAGCGCGACTTGCGCGCAGGTTCCGGATGCGGCGGCGATGCGCGTTCCCGAGACGATATCCTTATAGGATTTGATGCCGCTCTTAGGATTGACGACGAGACCCTCTGCACCGCCGTCGTTTGCCGACCAAAACAGCATCTTCAACGGAATGTGTTGGCCGAGCGCAAACATGATGGCTAGGCCGGTCGTCGTGACGTCGATGCTTTCGCTCTTGAGGCCCGCCAGAAGCGGTGCACCCGACTGGAAGAGATAGAAATTCGGCCGAAGCCCGACTTTGCCGTATAGGTCGAGATCTTGCGCGACGTAAATCGCGGTCTGATCCGAGTTAGGGATACCGTAGTTGAAGTCCAGCATGGTCTGCTGCGCTGCAACCGGCGGCCCAGCAGAAATGAGCAGTGAGAAAAGTGCGGCAAACAATGCAACCCGACGCATCATTACCTCCTAATGGCCTCGCCAGTGTACGACTTGGTTCTCTATGAAGCTCAGTGACATATTCATCAAGAGGCCAATGGCCCCGATCAAAATGATACCGATGTAGACGACGGAAATCCTGAACAGCTGCGCAGCATCCGCGATCATGAACCCAAGGCCCATCTGTGCGCCGACGAGCTCTGCCGCGACGACGACCGCCCAGCTGAGCGCCAGCGCGACCTTCAGACCGGTGAAAATCTGCGGCAGTGCTGCGGGCAGAACGATGCGGAAGAACGTCTGCAGGCGGGAGAGCCCGAGCGACTCCGCTGCGCGCAAGTAGATGATCGAGACGTTCGCAGCGCCGGCTTGAGCGTTTGCCTGAACGTAGTTAAACGAGACGAAGACGATGAGCACGATTTTGCCGACTTCGCCAAGGCCGAAATACAGCACGCTCATCGGAATGAACGCAATCGGCGGGATCGGGCGAATGAACGCCATGATCGGGGAGATGATGGCTCCGGATTGGCGCTGATAGCCTGCAAGCAATCCTACCGGCACGCCGATCGCCACGCCGATGACGAAGCCGATCAGCGTGCGAAAGAGGCTGATCGAGATGTGCTGCCACAGCGGATGGCCGGAGTAACCGTTCCGCACCAGCTCGGTCCATGCGGACCAAAGACCCGGCGGTGTCGGAAAATATTGCGCGTTGATGAGCTGCGTCTTCCACCCGGCGATCCAGATGAGAAGTAGTACGGCGATCGCACCGGCGGAATACGCGACGTCGGGGATGCGCGCGTCGCGCGTGCGACTCGGCCTCGGCGGCGCGACCTCAACGGTGGCTTCGAGGTTCGTAATCATGCGACCGACGCGACCTCGCTTTGTACCGCGAGGATCAGCTCGTGCTCGAGCGTCGTGAATTCAGACGACGCAAGATATTCGTAATCGCGCGGTTTGGGCGCACGAACCTCGACCACGAGCTTCACGCGTCCGGGTCTGCGCGTCATGACGGCCACCCGATCCGAGATGAAGATCGCTTCACCCACGTCGTGCGTGATGAAGAGGATCGTCGGCTTGAAATATCCCCAAAGCTTGAGCAGGAGCTTCTGCATGAGAAGACGCGTCTGATAGTCGAGCGCGCCGAACGGTTCGTCCATCAGCAGAATCTCGGGTTGGCCGATCAGTGCGCGGGCGATTTGCGTGCGCTGCTGCATGCCGCCGGAAAGCTGGTAGGGGAAATGTTTCTCAAAGCCTGCCAGGCCGACTTCTTGGAGAAGATGCAACGCTTTCGGCTCGTATTCGTCGCGCGCGACCCCGTGGCATTTCAGTCCAAGGGTTACGTTGTCGAGTACCGTGAGCCACGGATAGAGCGACGCTTGTTGAAAGACGACAGCGCGATTTCCACCGGTACCTGAGACCGGCATTCCGTCGACCGTAACGCTGCCGGCCGACGCGCGCTCGAAGCCTGCGACCAGATTGAGCGCGCTCGATTTTCCGCAACCGGTCGGCCCGACGATCGAGACGATCTCGGAAGCGCCGATCTCCAAATCGAGATGGTCGAGAGCCAGCGTGTTTCCGCCCGCCGCGTGCTTGACTTCATAGAGTTTCTGCACGCCGGAAAAAGCAATCTTTACGCTACTCGAGTGCGTGCGCGATAGCCTCATGAAAACGCTCGCTCTGGAACGGCTTGTTCACGACCTCTTTGACGCCCATCTTGTAGAGCTGGTCGATGATTCTCTTTTCGGTTTCAGAAGTGATAACGACGATTCTGGTCTTGGGATCGATCTTGAGCAAGACTTGGATGACCCCCATCCCGGAAAGCTGGTCCATGTGGATGTCCAGCGTCACGAGATCGGGGCGCTGCTCGTGGAAAACTTTGACGGCCTGTTCGCCGCTGGAAGCTTCAAGGCATATGAAACCCTGCGCGTCCAGCAGCCTGCGCAGCAGAACGCGCGTCGTACTAGCGTCGTCGACGATGAGGATGCGCTTTCCGATAGACGCGTCGGGCATTACTTGCCATGTTCACCTCCGCGTTTGCGACCCCCGCCGGGCGAGGCCGACCGTGTTGTGGGTTACGTTCTTGCTTCGAGGCGGCGGCCGGCTTGGCCGAGCACGTAGTTCACGACGAAATACATAACCGCGACCAGCGCAAAGACCGGCAACGGCTTGAACGGCGGAGCCGCATAGACGATCTGACCGCGGCCGAGGAGCTCCGGAATCGTGATGATCGCGGTGAGCGACGTATCTTTGAGCAGGGACACGAACTGCGCCACGATTGCCGGCATCATGTTTCGCAGCGCGATCGGGAGGACGATGAGTCGCATGATCGTCGTTCCACGAAGCCCTTGCGATTCCGCAGCTTCAACGATCCCGCGGGGCACCGCTAAGATTCCCGACCGCACGACTTCGGCGATGAGGGACGCTTCGAACGCAGACATCGCGATGATGCCCGCAGCGAACGGCGTGAGCTTGAGGCCGACGGCGCGCGGAATGACGAAGTAGACATACACGATCACGAGCAGCATCGGCAGGGCTCGCATGCCCTCGATATAAACCGTCGCCGGCCAGTGAACCCACGGATGCTTCGACAGACGGGCGAGCGCGAGAAGTATGCCGACGATGAACGAGATCGCAATCGCGATGGCGGCGAGCTTGATCGTAACGCCCAGGCCGCCTAAGAGAAAAATAATGGTCGGGGCGTTGAAGAGCCAGCTCATACGACTTGCAGCGCGGCGGTTTTCATACGGCGTTCGAGCCGGTTGACGAAATAGGCGGACGGCAACGTCAAGATCAGATACATTATCGCCGCGCCGGTATATGCGGTGCTGTAGGCAAACGTTTGCGAACCGATCGTATCCGCAGCATGTAAGACGTCGTAAACCGCGATCGTACTCACCAGCGCGCTGTTCTTGATGAGGTTGAGCGTCTGATTTCCGAGCGGTGGAATTACGGCACGGAATGCTTGCGGCAAGATGACGAGCCTCATCGCCATCGTGTAGCTCATGCCCGAAGCCAGCGCGGCTTCCATCTGCCCGCGATGGATAGAGAGAATTCCGCCGCGAATCGTCTCGGCGATAAATGCGGCAGTGTAGATGCCGAGCCCGAGAAATCCGCATTCGAAGGCGGTGAAGCGGATGCCGATCGACGGCAGTCCGAAATAGAAGAAGAAGATTTGTAAGAGCAACGGTACGTTGCGAACGAACTCAACGTACGCCGTTCCCACTGCTTGAAGTAAACGGTTTGGCGCAAACCGCAACGTCGCGATGACCGTCCCGAGCGCGAACGCAAGCACGAACGCGCACGCCGAGACTTCGATCGTAATTTGAAGTCCGGAGAGGAGCAGTCTCCAGTTTTGGCCCAGGAGTCCCCAGTCCATCGCTTCGACTAGCTCCTCGTTCGGCTTCTCTTACTTGCGCGCAGGCTGGTTGGCGAATTCCTCCGCCGCTTTTTCTGCGGGCATGCAGTACCAGGTCTTCCAGTTCGAAGGCAGCGGTTCGTGCAGCCACTTCTGGTGGATCTTCGCAAACGTGCCGTCGTTGCCGATCGAGACGAGTGCGTCGTTGACCGCCTTCAGCAGCGTGTCGTTGCCCAACGCGATCCCGATTCCGTAGGGCTCGAACGTGAACAATCCGCCGACCATCTTGAGCTCCTTCGGGTTTTGGTCCTGGAACCCGATCAGGATCGTGTTGTCGGTCGTGATTGCATCGGTGCGACCGTCGAGCAATGCCTGATAGCAGGGCGTGTAACCGTCGAACGTCTGCACGTGCACGCTGGGGACGAGCTTCTGGATCGTCTGCTCGGGAGTCGAGCCTTTCGCGGTGCATACGGACTTACCGTCGAGATCTTTGTAGCTCTTGATCGGCGAGCTCGATTTTACCAGCAGCGATTGTCCGGCCGAGTAATAGACGTTCGAGAATGCGATCTGCTTCAAGCGCGGCGGCGTGATCGTCGCCGTCGCGATGAACATATCGATGTCCCCGTTTTGCACCATGGGGATACGATTTGACGTGATGACTTGCGTGAACTGGACCTTCTTCGGGTCGCCGAGTATGCGCTTCGTGATTTCGTGCGCGAGATCGATTTCAAAACCCGTCGGCTCACTCTCGCCCGGCTTGAGGTAGCCGAATCCCGGGTTGTCGTACTTTACGCCCATCTTGAGCATCCCGCGCTGCTTAATGGCGGCGAGCGTACTGTCAGCGAAGGCGGCGGTTGGAATCAACGTTGCAGCGGCTGCGCCTCCGGCAAGCGCAAGATACGTGCGTCGTGTAAGAGCGTTCTTCATACGGTTCTCCTTAGACGTGGTGGGCTAAAATCTTGGAGAGGAACATCTTGGTACGATCGCTCTCCGGGTTCTTGAAGAAGTGTTCTGGTGGACCCGATTCGACGATGCGACCGCCATCCATAAAGATGACGCGATGACCGACGCTCCGAGCGAAGCCCATCTCGTGGGTTACGACGATCATCGTGATTCCCGTCGTCGCGAGCGCGGCCATGACGTCAAGGACCTCCTTGATCATCTCGGGATCGAGAGCGCTCGTCGGCTCATCGAAAAGCAGAATCTTCGGCTGCATCGCCAGCGCTCTCGCAATCGCGACGCGTTGCTGCTGCCCTCCGGAGAGCTGCGCCGGGTAGGACGTCTCCTTGTCTGCGAGCCCGACACGCGCGAGAATCTCACGGCCCGCTTTGTCGGCTTCAGCTTTCGGGGCGTGCTTCACGTTGATCGGAGCAAGCGTGACGTTTTGCAGCGCCGTCATATGGGGGTAGAGGTGGAAGCCTTGGAACACCATCCCGACGTCGGCGCGCACGGCCCCGATGTCGGTGCTCTTGTCGCTTACCTCTTTACCGTCAACGGTAAGCCGCCCGGATTGAATCGGTTCCAGGCGGTTGATGCAGCGAATGAGCGTGCTCTTTCCGGATCCCGACGGTCCGATCACGCACACGACCTCGCCCTTCTCGACTGAAAGATCGATATCGATCAGGACATGATTGCGCCCAAACCACTTATTTACGGCCGCGAATTCGATGATGGACACTGAGCCGCAGGCTACTCGTCACATCCCGCCTTCGCCTGCAAGACCGTAGCTAGCCGGGTCGCATAGGCACCGTCAGATTCGGCATGAAGCTGACGACGCAAACGCCGTCCTGATTGAGAACGCGATTTTGCACGCGCATGCGCCCAAAGCGCTTTCCGCTCGGCGCGGGTAACAACTCCACGATCTCGCTTTCGACGCGCAGCGTATCGCCGGGATAAACCGGCGCGAGAAAACGCAGCTCGTCCGCGCCTGCGCCGACGATGCCGCTGTGGTGCAAGAATCCCGATTTCACGATGAGGCGCATTGCGACGGCGAGCGTCAACCACGCGCTCGCGGAAAGCCGCTTGAACAGACTCTGCTTCGCCGCCTCATCGTCGAGATGAAACGGTTGGGGATCGTAGCGCTCCGCAAAGGCGAGGCATTCCTCGCGCGTGAGCGTTGCCTCCGCGGTCGTGAAACTTTCACCGACCGAGAAGTCTTCTAGATAACGATGATCTGCAGCCGGCGTAGAAGATGGAGAAGACATGGCTACACATACTGAACGCGCAGTCTTAGCGGGTGGTTGCTTCTGGGGGATGCAGGAGCTATTGCGTGACTATCCCGGTGTGATGTCGACGCGCGTGGGTTACGCCGGCGGCGACGTCCAAAATGCGACGTACCGCAATCATGGAACGCACGCCGAGGCCATCGAAATCGTTTTCGATCCGAGCCGGCTGAGCTATCGGCAGCTGCTGGAGTTCTTTTTTCAAATCCACGATCCGACGACGCTGAACCGTCAAGGCAACGATCGTGGCACCAGCTACCGTTCGGCGATCTATTACACCAGCGACGAACAGCGGCGAACGGCGGAAGACACGATCGCCGACGTGAACGCGTCGGGGATTTGGTCCGGCAAGGCCGTGACCGAGCTCGCGCCCGCGGGTCCGTTCTGGGAAGCCGAGCCCGAGCATCAGGATTATCTGCAGCGCTATCCTCACGGCTACACCTGTCATTTCGTGCGGCCCAACTGGAAGCTGCCGCAGCGCGCCAGGGCATAAATCTGGAGCAATTTCTCCTCGATATCGCGCTGGGGGTCGCCGTAGGTTTTTTGGGCGGCCTTTTCGGTTTAGGCGGCGGCCTGTTCGTCATCCCGGTATTGGGTTTTGTCTACAACTTCGATCAACAGCACGCGCAGGGAACTGCGCTTGCGATGATCATCCCGAACACGATAATCGCGATCTGGCAATATTTTCGCCGTAACAAGCTCGATTTGCGCGTCGCGGCGACGCTCGCCGCTAGCGCCCTGCCGCTCACGTATTTGGCTGCACACGTTGCGACACACACGGCGAGCACGCCGCTCCGACGCAGCTTCGCCGTATTCATGCTCGTGATTGCCGCCTATTATCTTTGGCTTGCGTTCGGCGCGCGTCATCGCACCGCTCCGCCGCAACCGCATCCCGAGCGCTGGCCCGCTGCGCTTGCAATCGGTGCGGCGGGCGGCGCCATGTCCGGCATGTTTTCGACCGGCGGCGCAGTCTTCGCCGTGCCGCTGGTTGCTGCGATTTTCGGCGTGTCGCAAGCGGCAGCGCAAGGACTCGGGCTCGCGCTCGTCGGCCCGGGAACGTTCGTAAGCCTCGGAATCTATGCCGCCGCGGGCGACGTCGTATGGCATACCGGAATCGCGCTCGCGATCGGCGGAATCGTCGCGATCGGTTGGGGCGTGCATCTCGCGCACCGCATGCCGGAGCGCGCGCTTCGCACGCTCTTCTCGCTTATGGCCGCGTATAGCTCGGTTGCGTTATGGCTTCGCGCCTAAGCGCGGATAGACGCGCCGGCTGTTCTGCTCGAAGATCTTCCTTCGCTGCGCGTCGGTGATCGGGGCTGCTTCGACGTAGCGGCGCGTGTCGTCGAAATAGTATCCCGTCGCGGGATCGACACCTTTGACTGCACCGATCAGCTCCGAAGCGAAGAGAATGTTGTCCGTGGGAACGATTTGCGTGAGCAGGTCGATGCCGGCTTGGTGATAGACGCAGGTATCGAAGAAGATGTTTTGCGCGACGATCTCGCTCAGCTCCGGCTTTCCGCTCTGCAGCGCGATGCCGCGATAGCGCCCCCAATGAAACGGTGCTGCACCGCCGCCGTGCGGGATGATGAGGCGTAGCTTCGGAAATTTCTCGAAGAGATCCGAAAGAATGAGCTGCACGAACCCCATGGTATCGGCGTTGATGTAGTACGAGCCGCTGAAGTGCAGCGCCGGATTGCACGACGCGCTCACATGAACCATGGCCGGCACGTCGAGCTCGACGAGCTTCTCGTAAATCGGATACCACCACTTATCGGTCAGCGGAGGCGAGTTGAAATAGCCACCGGACGGATCGGGATTCAGGTTGAAACCGACGATCCCGAGCTCGTGCACGCAACGTTCGATCTCGTCGATGCACCGTTCGGGTGGAACGCCGGGCGATTGCGGTAACTGGCAGACGCCGGCGAAACGGCCCGGAAAAATCCGCGACACGCGGGCGATGAGATCGTTGCACAAGCGCGACCACGCGAGGCTCGTGTCGAAATCGCCGATGTGGTGCCCCATTCCGGAGGCACGCGGGGAGAGCAGCGTGAGGTCGATACCGCGCTCGCTTTGTACCTTGAGCTGCGCCGGTTCTATGCACGCACGAAGATCGTCGTCCGTGATCTCGACGGCCTTCGGATCGGGCGGCTTAGCAGAATCTTTTAACGCAGCGATTTGGCGTTCCCGAAAGTCGAGCAGCGCTTTTGGTTCGGTGGTGAAGTGAACGTGACAATCGACGATCATGCGCTGCGTCCGGCGAGTCGAAGCCCCGCTTCCAAACCGGCGTAGGTTCGCGCGGGAGCCGACATCAAGAAACGATAGCCTTCGTCGATTAAGCGCTGCATGTTCGCGGCTTCGGCATGCGGATGCCCCACAGCGACGCCGTGTTTCTTGCACGTCTCCACGACACGCGCCATCCACTGGAGAACCGTGGGGTGCTCGTATTGCCGTGGAAGCCCCAACTCTTGCGAAAGATCGCCCTCACCGATGAGGACGACGCCGATGCCGGGCACCTTCGCGAGAATTTGCGGCAAGTTCTCGATGCCTTTCGTATCTTCGATCATGATGACGACGAGCAGCTCGCCGTTCGGATCCAGCGGCCACACGTCGGCGCGCTGATAATATTCTTGACTGCCGAGGCCCCAATAGCGCGCGGCCGCGGTCGGGCCGTCGCCGCGCACGCCGGCGGGTTCGTATCGCGGCTTGTCGGGAAGGCGCGGATAGCGGCACGCCGCAACCGCATTGTATGCTTCATCCACGGTTGCGATGTGCGGCCACACGATGCCGTAGACGCCGAGATCGAGTGCCTGCTTGGCTTGAAATTGCGCTTTCTCGGCGCCGTTCGGTGGAACGCGCACCAGTGGCGCGATTGCGGGCACGACCGAACCCGCGCGTGCGATTTGCCCGCGATTGAGCAAATATTGCAAGCAGTCGCGCAGCAAACGAGGGTCCCACGGATTGTGCTCCATCTCGAATACCAGACCGTCGTATTTTGACGTGCTCAGCGCGAGCGCACTTTCCGTATCCGGCGGGCAGAACGTCGCGAACGCATGCTTACCCGATTCGAGCGCTGCGATGAGCGGATTGAGCCTCTTCGGTGGATTCATTACGGAAGACGGAAAGAGACGATCTCGCCCGCCTCGCGATGATTCGTCCAAAACTGTTTGCCGTCGAACGCGAGTGCCCGCGCGGCAAACGGCACGTGCGCGACATCTTCGATCTTCGGCTTGCCCTTCTCGCGAACGACGCGCGTGATCCAATAATCGGCCGTGCTCTCGTCTTCGGTGGTGACCAGATAGAAGGCGCCGTCGGCATACGTCTGCCCGCAGATTTGGTGCGGGATGCCGATCGTCTCGGTAACGTTGCCGCGATCGTCGACTCCGAGTAAGCGCCGGTTATACCACTGGCTGACGAACAGTTGCTTTCCGTCGAAACTCAGCTGTGAGCCCGTACCGTCGGGACAACGGAACCCGTCGCTGCCGGCGAAGCCGCCCTCCGCCGAAAGGCGCCGCACGAAACGATCGTCGTCCGCTCCTTCGCCGCAGATCACGCGAAATTCGTTTGCGACGTGCGCCATGCCCCACGGTTTCCCCGGTGCATCGACCTCGTGCGATACGGCCAACGTCTGGGGATTCAGGCAATAGACTTTGCTCGTCGCAATCGACCCGATCCACAGCGACGTCCCGTCAAATGCGACCGACTGCGGCTTCTCGAACGGCGCTTTCCGCCGGCTCGTTTCGACCACTCTTTCCATGGAGCGAGCCTTACGCCGCTTTTCCTGCTTTTCCCGGGTTCCGGGAGATATGGCAGTTAAGGTTTATGGGTGCAATCACATTGCGATAGAAGTCGACGACATCGATAAAGCCGTGGCCTTTTATCGAGACGTTTTCAATCTCGAGAAGCTCGATGAGGGCGAAGGCGACGCGTTTTTCAAACTGGGCGAGCACCAATTCTTGGCGATGTTCGAAGTCGAGAAAGTCTCGCCGACCGGCATGCGGCACTTCGGCTTGATGGTACGCGATGCGACGCAGCTCGACGAAGTCAAAAAGAAGCTCACGAGCAAATATGGCATCAAGCTCATTCCGCCGTTCGGGTGTGACTTCATCGATCCGTTCGGGAATCGCGTGCAGGTCGTCGATTTACACGATGAGTCCATGGTCTGGCTATTGCCGTACGAAGAAGTACAGAAAGCCGGCATCGTTTTCGAGAAATAAACGTGGACGCTGATATTGCGATTGTCGGCAGCGGCATCATCGGGACGACTGCGACGCTCGCGCTGCAAGACGCCGGCCTGCGTACCATTACGTTCGATCCTGTTCAGGTCGGTGCGTGGACGGCGGAGGGCAGCGCGGGATTCCTGCACGACGGCGAGATCTTTCCGCTTCCGCATCCGCGCTTATTGACCGCAGTTCCGCGGATGCTGCTCGATCCGCTCGGCCCACTCGTGTTTCGTTCGTCGTACATTCCACAGCTGACGGGATGGAGCGCGCAGTTTTTGCGCGCGATGCGCAAGGAACGGTACGAGATCGGCATCGCCGCGCTCTCTCAGTTGAACAAGACGTCCGTCGATACGCTCGTCGATATGGCTCGCGCGGCCGGCGCCGACGACCTCATCGTGCGAAACGGCGGACTCAAAGCTTGTCGCGACGCTCGTACGCTCGATGGGCTTTCACGCAACTTGCACTATTTCGAGGACGCCGGAATACCGGCGGAAATGCTCGACGCACGCGCGCTTGCAGCGCTCGAGCCCGCGCTGAGCGATCGGCTCGCCGGCGGAATGTATTTTCCGCACTCCGCGCATTGCGTCGATCTCGCCGAATTCGGGCGACGCCTGGGCGCGCGCGTTCGCGAGCGCGGCAACGTCGTGCTCGCCGCAGCAGACCGCATCGTTCCCGAAGAGAGCGGCGCGTGGTCGGTGACCTACGGTCGCCGCGAGCGTGTCGTCGTCGGACGTGTGCTCGTGGCGGCCGGCCACGCGTCGGCCAAACTGCTGCGGCCGCTCGGTTACCGCGTGCCCCTGGCGCCCGCCCGCGGCTACCATTTAATGCTGGCGAATCCGGGCGTGCAGTTACAGCGCGCCGTCATCGTCGAGGAAGCCCATTTCGGCGTGACCCCGATGCGCGCCGGATTGCGCCTGGCGGGCACGATGGAATTTGCGCCCGCCGACACGCCGCCCGACATGCGCCGCGCCGAGAATCTTTACAAGCTGGCGCTGCCATACTTGCCGGGACTGGAGCGCGCGAATGCGACGGCATGGATGGGCGTCCGTCCCGTCAGTGCCGACGACGTGCCGATGATCGGCCGCGCGGGGCGCCATGCGAACCTCTATTACTCGTTCGGTCATGGCCATCTCGGCCTGACGCAATCGGCCACGTCGGCACGTGCCATTGCCGCGCTCGTTACGGGAGAAACACCGCCGTTCGATCTGCGGCCGTTCGATCTCGCACGCTTTGCATAGGAATCACAGCAAGCGCGTCATAGTTTACCGTCCCCATGCACATTTTCGACGCCGATTCTTATCGCGACGTTCGCAAGCCGTTGCTCGATGCTGAGACGCTTCCGACATGGTGTTACACCTCGGAAGAGTTTTATCGCCGCGAAGTCGAGACGATCTTCTTCAAGGTTTGGAATTTCATCGGACGCGCCGATTACATTCCAAATCCAGGCGATTACTTTACGCTCGATTTTACCGGCGTACCGCTCCTCGTCGCGCGCGGAAGCGACGGACAGGTACGTGCCTTCTCGAACTCGTGCCGGCATCGCGGCTCGAAAGTCGCGCTGGCTGACGGCAACTGCAAGAACTTTCGCTGCCCGTATCACGGCTGGACGTACGCTCTCGACGGAAAGCTCATCGGAACGCCCGGCATGCGCACCGCGCACGACTTCGACGCGAGCCAATATCCCTTGGTTCCGATCAAGCTCGAAACGTGGGGCGGATTTCTTTTCGTCAACTTCGATCCGGACAGCGATAGCCTGACGAAATTCCTGGGCGACTTGCCGGGCGTCTTTGAATCCTACAACATGGAAAATCTTCGCTGCACGCGACGCAAGAACTACGAGGTCGCTTGCAATTGGAAGATCTACGTCGAGAACGCGATGGAAGCGTTCCACGTGCCGCACGTGCACAAAGCGACCATCAATCAGCAAAAGGGCAACGTCAAAGAAGATCGCACCTTCGATTCGACACGCGGCAACTGGGTCGTGATGCACAAGCAGCACGAAGGTAGCCGTGCCGTGCTGATGGGAGAGGCGACGTTTCCGCGCATCCCGTCGCTCAGCGGCAAAGCGGCGCTCGGTACGTTTTATCCGCTCATCTATCCGAGTACGATGCTCGGCTGCACCGTCGACGCCGTGTGGTTCCTCGAGATCCGTCCGCTCGGTCCGGCGAAGATCGAGCTCGTCGTCGGTTCGTGCTTTCCGAAAGAGATTACGGAGCGAGCCGACTTCGAAGAGATCGCAAAGAACTATTACAAGCGTTGGGACCTCACGACGGCGGAAGACCTCGAGATCAGCGTGCTGCAGCAAGAAGGTATTTCATCGCCGTTCAGCCGCCCGGGACGGCTCTCAGAGCACGAGCCGCTCGTTCATGCGTTCGACAACTGGGTGCTCGACCACGTCCTCGGCGTCGTCAATCCGACACCGACGCACCTCGGCTTCAGAGTTCAAGACCTCGACGTCGCTAAAACTTAGGAGGGGCTCATGCGAAAGTTGACGCGTTCCCAGTTCGCGCAGGTCGCCGCACCTGTCGCAACGGCACTGACGCTTGCACCAAGCGGATTGTTGCGGGCTGCCGGCACCGAAGACGTAAAGCTCGCACTCAATTGGCTGGTCAGCGGAAGAAACTCGCCGTTCTTCGTGGGTGTCGACAAGGGCTATTATGCCGCCGAAGGACTGAACGTTTCGATTTCGCGCGGTAACGGCTCCGGCGATACCGTAAAGCGCATTGCGGTCGGCGAATCGTTATTCGGCCTTGCGGATACGGCGACCGTCATCGCCGCGCAAGCCAACGACAGCGCTCCCGTCACGATCGTCGGCATGATCAATGGAAAATCGTCCGTCGCGATCGTTTACTCCGAGCAGTCCGGAATACGCAAACCGCAGGATCTCGTCGGCAAGACGCTCGGCCGTTCCGCCGCGGGAGCGTCGGTCAACATGTATCCCGGCTTCCTTGCCGTGAATCACATCGATCGCAACAGCATCAAGGAAGTCGTCGCTCCGGGTTCGGCCTTCGAGCCGTTGCTATTCTCGAAAAAGGTCGATGCAGTGCTCGATCAGAGCTCGTATCTCGGCCGCTACCGTAAAGACTCCGCGGCGCAAAACATCGGCATCACGCTCAAGGCTTTCCGGTTTGCCGACTATGGCTTCGACCTTTACGGTGACAGCATCATCGTCAACAACGATGCGCTCAAGAGCAAGCCCGACATCATCCGTCGCTTCATGACGGCCACGATCAAGGCGGCATTGTGGTCGTACGAGCACCCAGCCGATGCGATTGCAATCTTACGAAAGACGAACCCTGAGGTGGAAGCCGACATCGGCGAGGCGGAGCTCCAGGACGCAAAAGAGCTGTCGATTACGCCGGAGACCGCGGCGCACGGCTACGGCTACGTCGACTCGAAGCATATGGAGCACGTGCGCGACGTCGTGACGGAAGCGCTCAAGCTCAAACGCAAGATTCCGGTGGGCGAAATCTTCACCGACGCCGATCTGCCGGTCATCAAGACCGCGAATCTTTAAACGACCTTGGCCGCCGTCGTCGATATCCGCGACCTTGGGATGGTCTATTCGACGAAGGTTGGCGAGAAGGTAACCGCGCTCGTCGATATTTCCACGTCCCTCGGTGCCGGCGAATTCGTGACGATCGTCGGCCCGAGCGGATGCGGTAAGAGTACGCTGTTGAAGCTCATCTCCGGCATCATCGCGCCCTCGAGCGGCGAGATCTTCTACGAAGGTGCGCGCATGGAGGGCCCGACCGAGCGCATCGGTCTCGTCTTTCAGCGACCGGTGCTCTTACCTTGGCGTTCGGTGATAGACAACGTGCTGTTTCCGATTGAAATGCTTGGGCGCAGCGTGCGCGAATATCGCCCGCGCGCGCAAGAGCTGATCGAGCTGGTCGGACTGTCCGGCTTCGAGCGCTCGTATCCGGGCGAGCTGTCCGGCGGTATGCAGCAGCGCGTTTCGCTTTGCCGCTCGTTGATCTACGATCCGCATTTACTGCTCATGGACGAGCCGTTCGCCGCGCTCGACGCATTGACGCGCGAAGAGCTCGGCATGGAGCTGCTGCGTATTTGGAGCGAACGCCGCAAGACGATCCTCTTCGTGACGCATAGCATTCAAGAAGGCGTTCTGCTCGCGGACCGCGTCCTCGTGATGTCGCCGCGCCCCGGCCGGATCGTCGCGTCCCTCGAGATCGATCTTCCGCGGCCGCGCGAGCTCGCAATGGTCGCTACACCCAAGTTCGGCACGTATGCAAGTGAAATCCGAAATCTCATTACCGGTAACGCACAAACCGTCCGGCGCTGAGCGGCGCACGCCGCGAGCGCGGGCGTGGGGCGAAGTGCTGCTGCCGTACGTCGTCTTTGCGGCGTTGCTCGGGATTTGGGAGCTGCTGTGCGACACGGGAAAGATCCCGCAGTATCTCTTGCCGTCGCCGAGTCAAATCGCCGAAGCGACGTGGGCCTGGCGCGGCGTGCTCGCCGGCCATTTGTGGGTGACCTGTTACGAAGTCGTGCTTGGCTTCTTGCTCGCCGTCGCGGTCGGCATCCCACTCGCGGTGCTCATCGTCTATTCGAATCTCGCTCGCCGCGTCACGATGCCGCTCCTGCTCATCTTTCAGTCCGTGCCGAAGGTCGCGCTCGCGCCGCTCATTCTGCTGTGGATCGGCTACGGTGCGTCCTCTAAAGTTCTCATTGCGATGATTACCGCGTTCTTTCCGATCATCATCAATACGTCGACCGGTATGGCATCCGTCGAGCCCGAGCTCCTCGAGCTCACGCGCTCGCTCAATGCGCCGACGCTCAAAGTTTTTTGGAAAGTGCGCTTGCCGTGGTCGATGCCGTACGTCTTCAGCGCGATGAAGGTTGCAATGACGCTTTCCGTGATCGGCGCCGTCGTTGCCGAGTTCGTAGGCTCGGACCGCGGCTTGGGTTACTTCATCCTCACGATGTCGACCAACGTGCGCACCGCACTCGTTTTCGCCGCAATCGCCCTGCTGTCGATACTCGGCAACTCACTCTTTGCGCTCGTATCTGCGGCCGAGCGGTATTTCTGCCCATGGACGGAGCACATATGAAAACCATTACCGTACCCGCTCGGCGCGGCAACGGACTGTCCGTGTCGCGCGGCGCCGAGTTTCGCGTCGTCAATCTGTTCGGCACCCAAGTCGTCGACATGTGGGCGTTCAACGAGACCGATCCATCGGAATTCATGGCGATGGAACACTCGCGCGTCACGATGGGACGATGGCTGCCGGCCGTCGGCGGCACCTTCGTCACGAACCGGCGCCGTCCGATCGTGACCATCGTTGCGGACACGACGCCCGGCATTCACGACACCGCATTTGCGGCCTGCGACCGCTATCGCTACGAGCTGCTCGGGCACCCCGTCTATCACGACAACTGCACCGACAATTTGGCCGCCGTGCTCGAAGAGCACGGGCGCGCGGCGGCGCAAACGCCGTGTCCGTTCAACCTCTTCATGAAGGTCGCGTACCACGACGACGGCACGATGGAGGCGCTTGCGCCGGTATCAGAGCCGGGGCAATACATCGCTTTCCGGGCCGAGATGGATTGCTTCGTTGCGTTCTCGTCCTGTCCGCAGGATTTGATTCCGGTCAACGGCGCCGATTGCACGCCGCGCCCGGTCGAGGTGGCTCTGATCGGATGAAGGTCCGATTTGCAAACTACCGCACGAAGCCTCGCATCTTCCAGTTCGACGATGGCCTGATCGCAGAAGCGATGCGGCGGCACTCGGACGTTGCCGCGCGCGTCAACGTGAGCATCGATCACGACCTGGAAGATCTCGAAGGGCTCAAGACCGCCGACGTCCTCGTGACATCAAACGACGTCGTGCGCGACCCGCGTTTTCCGCGCGAACGTCTGGCCGAATACGCACCGTCGCTGCGCTGGATTCACCTGATCGGTGCGGGGCTCGAACCGCTCTTGCCGCTGTCGTGGCTGCCCCCGAAAGTCACGCTCACCAACAACAGCGGCGTTCACGTTCGGAAGACGCGCGAGTTCGCGCAAATGGCATTGCTGATGCTGAACGCGCGCGTACCGCAAATCTTAAACAATCAGCGCGAAGCGCGCTGGCAGCAAGTCTTCACGCCGTCGATCGAAGGCAAGACGCTTGCGGTGATCGGCGTCGGAGACATGGGTGGTGCGGCGGCGAATCGTGGTAAGCGGCTGGGGTTACACGTGTTGGGGGTTCGCCGGGAAGTGCGGCCGCACGACGACGTCGACGAAATGTTCCCGACGTCCGAGCTGATGAGCGTCCTGCCGCGCGCAGACTTCGTGTACGTCAGCGTCCCGCTTACGCCGGCGACGCGCTTCTTGATAGGAAAGGCACAGCTCGACGCGATGAAGCGCGATGCGAGCCTTGTGAACGTGTCGCGCGCCGGCGTCATCGACTACGACGTTCTGCGCGAGAAACTCATTGCGGGAGAGTTGGCAGGAGCCATCCTCGACGTGTTCGATCCGGAACCTCTTCCGTCGAGCTCGCCGCTATGGTCGACGCCGAACCTCATTGTGTCGCCGCACGTTTCTTCGGACGACGTCGACACCTACATGGCGCTGACGCTCGACCTCGTCTGCGAGAATCTCGCGCGCCTGCTTGCCGGAAAGCCGCTTGCAAACCAAGTCGATCCCTCTCGCGGCTATTAGTCGGGGCATGTTATACTTGCCGCCACGATGGTGCTTGCCGCTCCGCAAGACGACGCTGTCCTCAATCTGCTTGTAGAAGCGCTGCCGCATTTACGCGGCGGTTTGCGTGCGGATTCCGCAAAGTTCACCGCGCGCTTGCTGTACGAGCGTCTGCGCCTGGATGCGGCCGCAGTAGTTTCTCGCGATCGAATTCTGGCGTTCGTCGGAACGGGTTCGGATCATCATCGCGCCGGCCGTCCGAACATCACGACGCTCACGCTGCACGCGCTTGAAACGGGTGAAGTCGCACGAACCTCGGATCGCGACGAGATCGGCTGTCCGAACGACGACTGTCCGCTCGAGTCGGCGCTCGTTGCGCCGCTGATCGTCCGCGGCAGCGTCGTCGGTGCGCTCAAACTGTATCATTCGCGTGGTCGCGTCATCATCGACCGCGACGAGACTGTCGCCCGCGCGCTGGCCCGAGTGTTTAGCGTCTACCTCGAGCTTGCGGAGCTGGACGCGCGAGCCGCGCTCGTGACCCGCGCCGAGCTCGAGGCGCTGCGCGCGCAGATCTCTCCGCATTTTCTTTTTAATACGCTCACGACGATCGCCGGTTTTACGCGAACGGATCCTCAGCGCGCGCACAGCCTCATCGTCGATTTCGCGGATTTCTTTCGCGAGACGCTCTCCCAGCACCGGGAGCTGATGCATCTGCAAGACGAGCTCGACTACATCGAGCGCTATCTTCGCTTCGAGCAGGCGCGTCTCGGCGACCGGTTGATGGTCGAACACGAGATCGACGATCGCGCGCGGCGGCTTCTCGTGCCGGTGCTGACCGTGCAGCCGCTTGTGGAGAACGCGATGGTGCACGGCATCGCGCCGAAGAGTGGCGTCGGTTGCGTGCGCATTTCGGCGCAAGAGCGCGACGGCGGCTTCGAGATTTGCGTGAGCGACAACGGCGTCGGCATCGCGAAGACGCAACAGCGTCGCCTTTTGGAACGAGGCACCGGCTCGGGTTTGGGCATGGGCCTCAGCAACGTGCACAAGCGCCTCGTCGGGCTTTTCGGTCCTGCGAGCGGCTTGCAAATCGAGAGCCGCAAAGGCCTCGGAACGACGGCACGCTTTTGGATTCCGATTTCGGGTCCGAAAAACGGCAAGCCGTGAGAGCGCTCGTCGTCGACGACGAACCCGTCGTCCGCAAGGACCTCGTCTATACGCTCGGACGGGTTGCGCCGGATTGGAAAGTGGAGGAAGCCGAAAGCGCAGTCGAAGCGCTGGCCTTGCTGCAAAACGCGCAATTCGACGTGGTCTTTCTCGACATCCGCATGCCGGGTCTCGACGGACTCAATGCCGCGGCCGTGATCAATCGCTTGCCGAAGCGTACGAACGTCGTATTCGTAACGGCATATCCCGACTACGCGCTAAGCGCGTTCGACGTGGCAGCATCGGACTATCTGCTCAAGCCGGTGAGCGAGGAACGACTGACCGATACGCTGCGGCGCCTGCATTCGCAACCGGAGCAGAAAAAACCGGAACAGGCGGAACACGCGCGTTTGCCGGTGGTCGATGAAGGACGCACGTTGCTCCTGCGCATCGAGGACATTCGTTTTGTGGAAGCGCGCGATCATATCGTCACGGTGAAGCTGTTCGATCAGTCCTACCGCTTTCGCGGACCGCTCGGCGAGTGCGCGACGCGCTTGGAACGCCACGGCTTCCTGCGCGTGCATCGCGCCTATATCGTCAACCCGCGGCACGTCGTCGAGGTAAACGGCTTTCTGGGAGGCACCTACGTCATACGGGTGGACGATCGAACCCGTTCGGAAGTGCCCGTCAGCCGCAACTTCGCACCGGTCGTTCGGAGCGCGTTCGACTTATAGGGCGTTTTCCGCATTTCGCGGGCCCTTTTCTGCATTTCGCGCACACTTCGCTGACGCCGCCGTTGCCGTTGGGTACGCTAAGCGGGTGAACCCGGCGGCCGGATGTCGTCGTTCTCGAGGGGCTAATCGCTTCGGCGACGAGGTCCGCCGGGTGACCGGTTTGGAGTGTAGCGGTGCATACTTCCTATGACGTTCTGATCCTCGGCGCTTCGTATGGCTCACTGCTTGGCAGCAAGATGCTGCTTGCCGGACACGACGTGACGCTGGTCTGTCGTCCCGGCACCGCTGAAGCGATCAACCGAAACGGTTTGCGTCTGCGGTTGCCCATCAGCGGCAAACACGAACCGCTCGAGATCGACTCCCGCGAATTGCCGGGCACGCTTGCAGCGTGTGGACCCGGTGACGTCGATCCGAAGAATTACGATCTCATCGCGCTGGCGATGCAAGAGCCGCAATATTCGAGCCCGGGCGTTCGCGAGCTGCTGGATGAGATCGCGAAGGCGCGCGTGCCGTGCGTGTCGATCATGAACATGCCGCCGCCGCCGTATCTGCGCCGCATTCCGGGCCTGGACGTCGATGCGCTGTCCTCATGTTTTACCGACGCCTCCGTGTGGGAGAATTTCGATCCGGCCTGCATGACGCTGTGCAGTCCCGATCCGCAAGCCTTCCGGCACTCCGGCCAAAACATCAACGTTCTCCAAGTGACGCTGCCGACGAACTTCAAAGCGGCGCGCTTCGAGTCCGACGACTACACGGAGATCTTGCGCACGATCCAAGCGCATATTTCGGTCGCGCGCTATCACGATCATATGGAGCTTCCGGTCAAGCTGAAGGTCTTCGATTCCGTTTTCGTGCCGCTGGCGAAGTGGCCGATGCTGATCGCCGGCAATTATCGCTGCGTGCAGGTGCGCGGACCACGTTCGATCCGCGAAGCGGTGCATAACGATATCGACGTCTCCCGCGACATTTTCAACTGGGTCTGCGAGTTGTGCATCAGGCTCGGCGCGTCGCCGAGCGACCTCGTCCCCTTCGAGAAGTATGCCGATGCAGCGCAGAATCTCTCGACGCCCAGCTCTGCTGCGCGCGCGCTCTTCGAGGGCGCGACCAATATCGAACGCACCGACCGGCTCGTGCAGGCGATTGCGACACAAGTCGACATGCACTCACCGATCGTCGACGAGATGGTTGCCCTGATCGACGCGCGACTGGCCGGCAACCGTATCAGCGCCGAAGAGCGACGGCTGATCTCGGCATAGCCGCCTGGAGAAGTTGCGAGGCGCGCAGCGAATGAGCCCGCGTGCAGCGCCTCCTTTACCCCAGCGTCCGTCCGGGATCCGAACCCTCGTGGTGGCTGCAAGAAGCCCTCGCATTCGAAGGTAATCCGCCCCCGCTCGCTTCGCTCGAAGAAAAGCTCGACGTCGACGTCGCGATCGTCGGCGGCGGTTACACCGGGTTGTGGACCGCGCTTTCCCTCCGCGAGCGGGCACCGAACCTGCGCATCGCGCTCGTGGAAGCGAACGTATGCGGCGCGGGCGCGAGCGGCAAGAGCGGCGGCCTCGTGCACGGCTATTGGCACGGCATGGCCAAATACTCTCAGCGGTTCGGCGATGCGATAGCGCTCGAGATCGCGCACATGGGTTCGCGAGCGCAGGACGCGATCCGTGCGTTTTGCACGGCGCCGGGCGTCGACGTGTGGTGGCACGAGAACGGAATCGTCAAGATCGCGTGCTCGCCTGCGCAGGATGTCTTCGTCGAGCAAACCATTGCCGCAGCGAAGCGTCTCGGCGCCGTGGACAAAGCCGTCCCGCTGACGCCCGAAGAAGTGCAGCAGCGCTGCATCTCGCCGGTGTTTCGCGCCGGCGTTTGGCTCACCGAGGCCGGAACCGTTCAACCGGCGCGGCTCGTGCGCGCGTTGCGACGCGCCGCACTGCAGCGCGGCATTCAGATCTACGAGAACACGCCGGTCGACAACGTCCGCGTCGGCCCGCCGCACGTCGTCCTTACGCCGCATGGAAAGCTGCGCGCGCCCGACGTCGTCCTCGCGCTCAATGCGCGTCTGACGTCGCGGCCCGACCTTCAACCGCACATGATGAACTTCAGCAGCTTCATGGTGCTCACGGAGCCCGTGCCCGAGCGGCTGCAAGAAATAGGATGGACCGGCCGTGAAGGATTAGACGACGCGCGGATGTTCTTGCACTACTTCCGCACGACGGAAGACGGTCGCGTCGCGATGGGGAGCGGTTCCGGACCGATCGATTTCAACGGCAGCCTCGCGTGGACGAACAACAGTCCGGACGCGGCGGCGCGCGCGGAGACCGGATTGAGACGGTTGCTGCCCGGACTCGGGAACGTCGCGGTCACGCACGCATGGGGCGGCGCCATCGACGTGTCCGCGGACGGCGTTCCGTTCTTCGGCACGCTGAAGCCCGGCGGCTTACACTATGGCTGCGGTTATTCGGGTCATGGCGTCAACCCGTCGTGGATCGGCGGAAATATTCTCGCGTCGCTCGTTTTGCGCCAGGACGACGAATGGACGCGCTCGTTCTTTTGCCGCCGAAGAGTCCCGATGATTTTTCCCGAACCCTTTCGCACGGTCGTCGCGCGCCTCGTGCGCTCGGCAATCATCCGCTGCGAAGAAGCCGACGAAGATGAAGAGCCCGCACCGTTGCTTGCTCGCGCCGGCGCCGCCCTCCCGAAGATTTTCGGCATTCGCCTTGGAACGAGGTAATATGGACGCGCAGTCACGCCAGCAAGAAGCAGTATTGGAGCGCTTTACGCGACAAGCCGAGCATTGGGGGCATCTCCCCGTAACGGACGACCTGCTCTCCATACTGGACCGCATCGACGTCGGCAAGAACGATCGCGTCTTGGACGTTGCGGCGGGAAGTGGATTGCTGAGCCGGGCGCTCGCGCCGCGCGCACGTGAGGTCGTGGCAGTCGACATCACGCCGGCGATGCTCGAGAACGCGCGTCAGGCGGCGTCGCGCGAAGGGATAACGAACGTTCGCTTCGTCGAAGGCGAAGCGGAATCGCTTCCGTTCCAAGACGGCGAGTTCGATCTGGCCGTCACGCGCTTCTCGCTGCATCACATTGCCGATCCGCAGCGCGCCGTTCTTGAAATGACACGCGTCGTTCGAAAGGGCGGGCGCATCGCAATCATCGATCTCTTGGCTCCTGAGGATGCGCAGCTGGCGTCACGCGCCAACGTGCTCGAGCGGCGGCGCGATCCCTCTCATGCCACGACGCTCTCATGGTCGCAGCTTCAAGCAATCGTTGCGCAGAATCGCATCGCAACCGTGGATGCGTACACGCAAGATCGCATACGCGATCTCGAAGATTGGCTCGACCTTGCCGGTGCCGCGCATCGCGACGAGCTTCGCGCTGTCTTCGAACGCGAGATCGAAGGCGGCGAAGCTACCGGATTACAGCCGTTTCGCGACGGCACGGCAATCCGATTCCATCATCCGCTCGGCGTCATCGTCGCCCGCAAGTAACGCCCTCCTCCCCCGCCTCTTGCGCAGGCAACCGGGTTTGCCGCCTCCATCACTCGGGGTAGAACGCGACCGTCAAGACGAGAGGAGAATCATCATGGGCCTCGAGCGAGAGTTAGAGAAGGCTGCGAAAAACATGCACGATGCCGTTGACGAAGCCAAGCATCGTTCGGCCGCGGGGATGGAGCGCGCCAAACGGGACTCCGATCCGGGCACGATGACGGAAGGCGAGCGTCTACGTTCGGCACTGAACGAAACGCGTCACAACGTTGAGGCAGAGGTCGACGAAGGCAAGCGCGACATTCGCAACAAGAGCTAATTCGAAGAAGGCGAGAGGTATGGGAGGCCAGGGCCAACAACCTGGCCTCCCATGTTTTTGGCGAGCGCCGCTTTCATGGTTGCCGTAAGCGCCGCGTGCAACCCGATGGTCGCGATCTCGCGAGATCAGATCGATCTCGCGGCGTTGCGCGACAAAGTCGGCGACACTGGTGGGCTCGCCGGTGTCAACGTCACGGGCGTGAAGGGCAGGCTCGCGATCGTTCGCGACGGTGCGCTCTCGGGCCCCGATACCGGTAAGTGGTCGAAGACCCCGGGGCCGTCAGGCGTGATGCGCGCGGTGTGGGCGGCGACGTACAACAGCAACAATCCGCGCGACCCGTATCGAACGTTCACGTTCGTCGAAGTATTGAACGCGCGCGGTCAGCACGTCGTCACGCTGTCTCCGCCGGAGTGCCGCTAGCCGTTTACGACGGTGCCGCCGTACGCGGCTGCAGTCACTCGGTCGCGGCCGGCTGCCTTCGCCGCGTAGAGCGCCTGATCGGCGGCGTGTAATAGCGTTTCTCTCGTGTCGCCGTCCGTCGGAAAGATCGCAACGCCGAACGACGCCGTGACGCGTCCGAGCGGCTGAGTTCCGAAGCGAAGGTCGATAGACGCGATTCCGCGGCGCATCGCTTCTGCTCGCGTGAGCGCTCGCTCGGCGTCGGCGCCCGGCATTATCAGAAGAAATTCTTCGCCGCCAAAGCGTCCGGCAATATCGCCTTTGCGCGTCGAGCGCGCGAGCACGGCGGCAACTTCTTTGAGTACCACGTCGCCTGCATCGTGTCCGAAGGTATCGTTGAATTTCTTGAAGTGATCGATATCCAGCATGATGGCCGCGATCGGCTCCTCGGAACGAATCGCTCGCGCGAATTCCAGCTCCAACGATTCGTCGAGATAGCGGCGGTTGAAGAGCGCCGTCAGCGGATCGCGGACCGACTGCGATTGCAGCTTTTCGCGCAAGCGCAGGTTGACGAGACCCAGGGCGACGGTTTCGCGAAGCATGTACGTGACGTCTTCGTCTTGCGAGTAGTGGTCGACGTTCTCTTGCGGGACGCCCTCCAAATACAGTAAGCCGACCGTTTCGCTTTGTGCGATCAGCGGCATGCACCAATGCGTCTTGCCGTTCTGCACGATGTGCGGGCACGTCACCTCAACTTGGCCTGTGCCGCTGACGTGCTCTTGTCCCCGGCGAAGCCCCCAGCATTCTTCCGGCGTGAATTCGTCAAGACTCGACGCCGGGCTGTCCCAGGTCGACCCCGCGTGCAGCAAGTTTCGCGAATTGTTCAGCAAGTACAACACCCCGGCGCGCCCGCCTGTGAGCTGCGGTGCGAAGCTGCGAATGACGGCTGAAAATTCTTCTTCGTCGGTGCAGCTGGGCAGCCGGTCCGCCATGCGGCGAACGACATTCACCGTCCTCGAGTATCTTTCGAGCTCCGACGCTTTCGAGGTAAGCGATTCGTTGAGTACCTGCAAGCTGCGCTCGGCCTCGTCGCGCCGCACCTCTTCGCTCGACAGGCGAATCGCCATATCGTTGAACGCCGACGCGACGCCGGAGAAATCCGCCTCGTCCGTATCGATGAGCTCGTTGCCGCCGCCAATGCGGCCTGTATCGTTGAGCGCGCGCTGCAAGCGAGTCAATCGCGCGCCGAAAGCGCGCAGCGACAGTGCCGTCGCCGTGATGACGACGAACGCGACGAAGCCGGCGCCCCCGAGCACGATGAGGAGCAAGGCGTTGCGAGTCCGCTCGAGCTCGGCGGTGATTTCCGAAAGACGGTTCCGGACGCGCTCGTCGATTCTCGCGACCAGGCCGCGCGCGGAATCCATATCGCGCTTCCCTCGATCGAGTGCCGCAACCGGCACGTCAGACGAGCTCGTTCCATGACGGCGCAACGCGATGGTCTGATCGATGTCGGCGTTATTTCGAACCACGAGCCGCTCGAGGGTGAAGACGTCGTCGCGCGTTTGCCGATCCGCAAGTCTCGTGAGCTCCGTCAGCGAGCGCAGTGTGTCAGGCAGTGCTTTGCGCCCGGCCGCCACCGGCTCGAGATAGCGGTCTTGGCCGGTGAGCGCAAATCCGCGCGAACCCGTCTCCAGGTCCTTCAGCAGAGAAAGAACGGCGCGTGCCGCACCAATCGTCTCCCGTGCATTCGCCCGGTTTGCGTCGGCCGTTCGAGCCACGCCCAGCTCGGCGACGAGCGCAGCACAAAAGGCCACCAAGGCAATAAGAGAAACCGCCGCCGATAACCAGAGGCGCGTCGAGATGGTCACTATGGAATAACTATCGGTCGGGGCCGTACTCCGCCTTTTTATCTGCCCGGGCAGGGGGGCGGACGGTACGCAGCCGAAACTGCAGGCTTCCCCGCCACACTCAACGGGTGCGGTTTTTGCCAGTGCCTTTTTTCGGTTCCGACCGTAACAAGAAACGCGGTCACGTCGAGCGCGCACACCCTCGTGTGAAAAAGCCTTTTAAGGTTCAGTATTCGCTGGATCGCGGCACCACGTTGCTGCCCGCGCTCGCGGTCGACATCAGCGTCGGCGGCCTCGGCATTCTGACGAACGACGAGGTCACGCATGACGAGTTTATGGTGCTCTTGACGCTCGACGAGCATACGGTGACCGCACTGGTACAAAAGGCCGGGGACTCCGTCCCTGGTAAGCTGCGCGGCGGTAATGCATGGCGCGTCGGCGGTAAGTTCGTCGGCATTACCTCCGATCATTGGGACGCGCTGGCACGATTCGTGCAAAACCAGCCGGTGAAGGCCAACGATCGATTGACGCTCGATCTCACGCAGTTACAGGCGCGTCCCGACGACGCCGCGCGATTGCTGCCGAAGGCGGCGCTGGAGCGCTTGCTCGGCGAGCTTGTGAAGATGAAGCGCCTCGCCCCGATGAACTCAGGTACCGAACCGCTCGTGAAGTTGCGCTATCTCGGAAAGACGCAGCGGCAGGGTCTGGAGATGCACGCCCTTCGCGTGGAGTCTCGCGTCGTGCACCCGCACAGCGTCAACAACTACGTCACCCAGCTGTATTTCGACGACAAGCTGGCACGCATCGTGACGATTCCGATGGAGCAGCAGATTCCGGAGAAGACCTAGTCTAGAACCGTAATCTCGCTTCCGTTGTCGTCGAATGCGAAACGGGTGCGGAATCGAGCTTCCGTGTGATCGTGGTGAACGACCTTCGATTCGATCGTCAGCCGATGCAGCCGTTTGTCCGCGACCATCGTCGCGCCACCGTAGTAGTACGCAACCAACGGTTCGTGCTTGTGTTTGTGCGGCGCGAGCCGGTGCCGATTGATGAGCTCGTCATGCAATCGCGCTTGCACGGCTTTCGGAAACAGCCGCGCGACGTCGTCGGGCGCCATGCGAACTGCCGTCAGCTCTTCTTTGGCACGATTGACCGGCTCGAGCGGCTTGCCGTGCAGCCAGCGCATCACGGCGTCCTGATCGTCTTTTTTCATCGAGACGAACCTCAGGCCGTACTTGTGCAGCTTTCTGCCTTGCTGGATCGCGCCTTCGTGACGAATGACCGCGACACGGCAGGGGATTTCGCGGCGCTCGATCGTCAGCTTGAAATCGAGCTCCGTCTTGTGAAACCCCTGCGCCGATAAGACGGAGATACCGCCGACCCCGATATCGATGCCCGTGGCCTGATTCCACGTCACGCCGTTCGTCGAAAAGGCGACTTTGAACGGCTGCCGCGTCCGTGGCGCTTCGCGTTTTTCTTGGGTGCGCGAGCCGAACCAATCGATGAGGTCCGCAAACATATCAGTCTCTATCTTCGGCAAGCAAGCGTATGGGACTGTGTGCTTTACGGCACCTTTGCGGTCGGGCAAGGCTGGAACAGCGTCCTGCCGTTCGGCAAGGTCTTTTGCAAGGTCAACTGCACCGCGAGCGGCTCCTTGGAGAGGTCGAAGCCCGGCGGCGGAAGTTTGGCGGGAATGGCGTCGTCGGGGCTGCCGCCGTAGTTCGGGGAGAACGGGTTTTCGCGCTCGCTTGCATAGTGCCACGGATAGTGAAACTCACCGGTGACCGTTTGTCCGTTGGACAGTCGCAGTTGAACCCGGACCGCCTCATCAAAGCTGCCGTCTTTGGGATTGAACTGTGCGTGCAAGCCGTAGAAGAGCGGCTCGCCGCACGGCGCGTCGGAATTTTGCGAACCGCTTCCGGTGCCGCCCGTCCCGCCTCCGGGGCCTTGCTGGCTGCCGGCACCTGCGCCTTGCCCCGTTCCGATTCCCGAGGAGCTGCCGATTCCGGGCGCAGGCGTTGCGCCGCTACCCGTCTGCGCGATCAGCTTCTTTGACGGTTGTTCCGTCGCGCGAACGACCGGCATCGGCGTATTGTGATGCACGAGCTTCGGCGTGTGAATTTCCAGCTTTGGTCCGCCGCGCGAGCCGCCGCTTCGCGTACGCGCAAGCATCGTCGCGCGCGGTGCTGCGACGGCACGCTTCGGTGCGGGTGTCACGCGCGGGGGCGCGGTCGGCGTCGGTGTCGGCGCGGGCGTCACGACCGCAACGCGACGCTCGATCAAGATCACGCGCTGCGGCGACGACGGCTCGCGCGCTTCGGGAAAACGCAAAAATCCGCCCGCTCCGATCACAATCTCGTGGACAGCAACTGCGAGGGCGAGCGCGATGAGGAGACGACGGCGATATTTAGGATCAGGGTTCCCGAGGGTCAACCCATTCTAGTTAGACGGCGGGACCCCGTACGTCTTCACGTACCAGTCGTGAAATTGTGCGTCCGTCGGGTACGTGCCGTATTTTTTGTAATACCACTCGCGGTACGCTTCCTGTCGCCGGCCCTGCTCGTGCATCTCTTCTTGCTTGATATGCCGCTTGTGATTCCAATTCGTAATGCCGATCGCGGCTGCGGCGCCCAAAAGCACAAAATTCCGCGTGGCGGCGCCGCCGTCGGCGAGCGCGGGCGATACGGTTCCGATTGCAAGCGTGGCGCACAACACGCCGGTCGTCAGCATCTTCAGCTTCACAGCAATCCCTTTCTACCCGGCGTGCGCGACGCGGCGCAGTGCCGGGAGACTCTGCTTTCTTAAACGCCTGGCCCGGGCGAATGGTTCTCTCGGACATCGAGCGAAGCGCCGCGCGTGCAAATCGCCGATCTCCAGGGGTTGATAAGAACGATCCCCGATTTCCCAATCCCCGGAATACAATTCCGGGACATCACGCCGCTGATCAAAGACCCGCAGGGCTTTCGCGCGACGATCGACCTCTTCGTGCAGCGCTTTCAAAAGGAGCGAATCGACGTCGTGGTCGGTATCGAGGCCCGCGGCTATATTTTGGCTGCACCGATCGCGTACGAGCTCGATGCCGGCTTCGTCCCCGTCCGCAAACCGGGCAAGCTTCCGGGTTCGAAAATGACCGAGGAATACGCCCTCGAGTACGGCACCAACTCGCTCGAGGTCCACGACGACGCGGTGGGCCGCGGCAAGCGGGTTCTCGTCGTCGACGACGTGCTGGCGACGGGCGGGACCGCCGCGGCGACCGGCCGCCTGGTCGAGCGCCTCGGGGCCGAGATCGTGGAGTTTGCCTTCCTTATCGAGCTCGAGGCGCTGGCCGGCCGGAAGGCGCTGGGCCGGCACTCGGTCACCGCCTTCATGAAGTACTAAGCCGGGCCTAACCCTTTCCGGGCGACGACGGGTTGTGCTTAGATAAGCGTTAACGCGTATGTCGATAGAAGCGCTGATCGGTAAGGTCCAGGCCTATGACACGTCCCTCGACGGGGCGTGGCTGCGGCGCGTTTACGACTGGGCCGATCAGGCGCACGGGGACCAAGAGCGGGCCTCCGGCGAGGCATACATCGAGCACCCGCTCGCCGTCGCGGAGGAGCTCGCGGAGCTGGAATTGGACCGCGCAACGATCGCGGCGGCCCTGTTGCACGACGTCGTCGAGGACACCGTCGTCACCAGCGAGCAAGTCGCGGCCGAATTCGGCACCGAGATCGCGACCCTCGTCGAAGGCGTCACGAAGCTGACGCGCATTCCGTATCAATCGAAGGAAGATGCGCAGGTCGAGAATTTGCGCAAGATGTTCCTGGCGATGGCAAAGGACATCCGCGTCATCATTATCAAGCTCGCCGACCGCCTCCATAACATGCGGACGCTTTCGAGCTTGCCGGAGCAGAAGCGTCAAGCCATTGCGCGCGAGACGCTCGAGATCTACGCACCGATCGCGCATCGGCTCGGTATTTGGAAAATCCGTTCCGAGCTCGAAGATTTGTGCCTGCGCTACCTCGATCCCGATGCATATCGCGATATCGCCGAACGCGTCGCGAAGCGGAAGAGCGAACGAGAAGAAGCCGTCGGTAGCGTCATTACCGTACTGCGGGAAAGCCTCGATCACGTCGGCATCCAGAACGAGACGACGGGGCGCCCCAAGCATTTCTATTCGATCTACAATAAGATGAAGAAGGGTCGCGATTTCGCGACGATCTTCGATCTTACGGCCGTTCGCCTCATCGTCGATTCGGTCAAAGATTGCTACGGCGCCCTCGGTGAAGTCCACGCGCGCTGGAAGCCGATTCCGGGCCGCTTCAAAGACTACATCGCGATGCCGAAGCCGAACATGTACCAGTCGTTGCATACGACGGTCGTGGGGCCCGGCGGCGATCCGCTCGAAGTGCAGATTCGCACGTGGGACATGCACCGCACCGCCGAGTACGGCATCGCGGCGCACTGGCGCTATAAAGAGGGCGGCAAGCAAGACACGTTTGAGAACAAGCTCGCGTGGCTGCGCTCGCTCCTCGAATGGCAAAGCGACGCGCGCGATTCCCGGGTGTTCATGGAAAACCTGAAGCTCGATCTGTTCGAGAATCAGGTTTTCATCTTCTCGCCCAAAGGTGACGTGTTCTCGCTGCCGAGCGCGTCCACGCCGCTCGATTTCGCCTACCACGTCCACACCGACGTCGGCAATCGCTGCATCGGCGCAAAGGTGAACGGCAAGATCATTCCGCTGGACTACCAGCTTCGCAACGGCGACATCTGTGAAATTCTCACGCAGAAGGCCGCGCGTCCGTCGCTGGATTGGCTCGGCATCGTTCGCACGTCGAGCGCCAAACACAAGATCAAGCAGTGGTTCCGCAAAGAGCGCAAGGAAGAGAACGTGCTGGCCGGTCAGGAAGCGCTCGAAGCCGAGCTCGTTCGCCAGCACATTCGTCCCGACGCCGCGCGTGGCGAAGCGCTCGAGCGCATCGCTCACAAGATGAACTATGCGACGCCGGCCGATCTCTACGCCGCGATGGGGTTCGGCGATGCGTCAGCGGTGTCGGTCGCGCAGCGTCTTAGCGAAGAGCTGAAAAGCTCGAATATCGTCGACATCACGACGGTACCGCGCCCGGCGCCGCGACGCGTCGCGCGCAATAGTTCCGGCATCCGCATCGCCGGCGTCGACGACGTGCTCGTGCGGCTCTCGAAGTGCTGCAGCCCGGTTCCGGGCGATCCCATCATGGGATTCGTGACGATCGGCAAGGGCGTGTCGGTCCATCGCGCGGACTGCCCCAACGTCGCCTACATGAACGCGCAGCCGGAGCGCATATTGCAAGCTAGCTGGGCCGAGAACATCACGGCGACGCACGCGGTCGATATCGAAGTCGAAGCGCTCGACCGTGCCGGTCTGCTGCAAGACATCATGGCTGTGTGCGCCGAGCTGAAGAGCTCGGCATCGTCGGTGACGGCGCGCGTGAAAAAGGACATCGCCATCACCTCTCTGACGCTGCAAATCGAAAATCTCGATCAGCTTCACAAGCTGTTGCGCAAGCTCGAGAGCGTCAAGGGCGTGCGCACCGTGTACCGGGTTACGAAAAGAGAAAGAGCTTCCGGCTAGCGATCGAGCTTTGCGACGGTTACGAGGCTACGCTTGAGCGTCGTCATCGAACGGTCGCCGATTGCTTGCGAGAGCTCGCGCTCGATCTCGTCGACGATCGACACCGTGCTCTTGATCAAATCGCGACCGCGTTTGGTGAACGACAGCGTGAGCGCGCGTTTGTCCGAGCCGTCGACGCGTCGTGAGATGATCCCCATGTCTTCCAGCTCGACGGCGAGCCGCGCCATGGCCTGTTTGGAGATCTGCGCTCGCTCGGCGACCTCGGTCACGCTGTTACCGGCGAGGTCGAGGTTTGCAAGGAGTGCGGCGTGGCCCGGCCGGGTGTCCCGATAACCTTGCCGGTTGAGCTCCTGGGTGATGTGCCGGTTGAGAGCCCGCGTAGCGGCCACAAGCAGCCGGCGCAAATTGGTATCGCGGTGACGTTCGAACGCGCCATCGCCGGAGGGTTTGGCGCGCCGGGTGCGGGTCTGCATCGTCTGCATCGTTCGCCCTCCGCATAGCATCACTTCGGCACGGAACCCAGAGGGAACCTCCGTCTGACATGCCTGCTATATGGTCAACATTGTTGACTGTATAAAACTACGTGTTAGAGTAAACGTCAACATAGGTGACCGTCTCGGTTCCCTACCGCGCCCCCATTTGATGAGGATAAGCACATGGGATGGATTCAGGACCTGGTCGATCCGAAGTCTCGTCGCTGGGAAGAATTCTACCGTAACCGGTGGCAGCACGATCAGGTCGTGCGCAGCACGCACGGCGTCAATTGCACGGGTGGTTGTTCTTGGGCGGTCTACGTCAAGGACGGCATCATCACGTGGGAGATGCAGCAGACCGACTATCCGCTGCTCGAAAAAGGTCTTCCGCCGTACGAGCCACGCGGATGTCAGCGCGGCATTTCGGCGTCGTGGTACGTCTATAGCCCCATTCGCGTCAAGTATCCGTACATTCGCGGTAAGCTGCTCGATTTTTGGCGGCAAGCGAAATCTCAACACAACAACCCAATCGAGGCTTGGGGCTCGCTCGTACAAGACGAGACCAAGCGCAAGCGCTGGCAGCGCGCGCGCGGCAAGGGCGGCTATCGACGCAGCACGTGGGACGAGGCGACCGAGCTAATCGCCGCCGCCTCATTATATACCGCAAAGACGTACGGCCCCGATCGCATCATGGGCTTCGCGCCGATCCCTGCGTTCTCGTTTGCATCGTACGCCGGTGGCGCGCGCTTCCTGCAGCTCATCGGCGGCGTGAACATGAGCTTCTACGATTGGTACGCCGATCTGCCGAATTCGTTCCCCGAAGTGTGGGGAGACCAGACCGACGTGTGCGAGGGTGCCGACTGGTACAACTCGTCGTATATCGTGTCGATCGCGGCGAACCTGAACATGACGCGCACGCCCGACGTGCACTTCATTTCCGAGGCGCGCGCGAACGGCTCGAAGTTCGTCGTGATCTCGCCCGATTTCAACCAAGTTGCCAAGTACTCGGATATGTGGATCCCGATCAAAGCAGGCCAAGACACGGCCTTATGGGTCGCAGTTAACCACGTTATCCTCAAAGAGTATCACTTCGATCGTAAAGTGCCGTACTTCGACAAGTACGTCAAGCAGTACAGCGACGCGCCGTTGCTGATCGAATTGACGAAAGGCACGAAGGGTCTCAAACCCGGTCAACTGTTCCGCGCGAACCGCATCGCAAAGTACGCCGACGAGGAGCTCGGCGATTGGAAGATGCTGATGTGGGATCAGCAAACCGGCGCGCCAAAGATGCCGATGGGCTTCGCCGGTCACCGATGGCAGAAGAAAGCCGGGCAGTGGAACCTCAAGCTCGAGGACGGCAAGGACGGAAGCCGGATCGATCCCGCACTGAGCTTCCTCAACAATAGTGACGAGGTCGCGCAGGTCGAATTCTTCGAGTTCGCGTCGCGTAAGACGTCCTTGCGCGGCGTGCCGATCAAGTACATCGAGACGAAAGACGGGCAACGCATTCCCGTCACGACGACCTTCGATCTGCTCAACGCGCACTTCGGCGTCGGCCGCGGCCTGCCCGGCGATTATCCGAAGGATTACAACGACGAAAAGATGCCGTACACGCCGGCCTGGCAAGAGCAGTACACCGGCATCGGCCGCGACACGGTCATTCGCTTCGCGCGCGAGTTCGCAACCAACGCCGAGCACACCAACGGCCGCTCGATGTGCATCACCGGCGCCAGCCTCAACCATTGGTACAACAACGGTCTCAGCTATCGCGGACCGATCACGGCGATGATGTTCACGGGCTGCTGCGGCGTCAACGGCGGCGGTCTGAACCACTACGTCGGCCAAGAAAAGCTTGCGCCGGCCGCTCCGTGGTCCGCAATTGCGTTTGCGCTCGACTGGCAGAAGCCACCCCGCCGCACGCAGTCGCCGGTTTGGCACTACACAAACGGCGACATGTGGCGCTACGAAGGCGACTTCACGGAGTATTCATCCGTGCCGCCCGATGCGAAGTTTGCAAAGGGCCATGCGATGGACATCTTCTGCGACTCCGTGAAGCGCGGATGGATGCCGCACTATCCTGCGTTCAACCGCAACCCGCTGGATTGGGTGCGTGAGACGCAAGAATCCGGTGCAAAGACGGACGCCGACATCGTCAAAGCGGCGACCGACCAAATCAAGTCCGGCAAATTGAAATTCTCGGTCGAAGATCCGGACGCGCCCGAGAACTGGCCGCGCGTGTGGTTCATCTGGCGCGGCAACGCCATCATGGCGAGCGCCAAAGGCCACGAGTTCTTCCTGCGGCACTACCTCGGCACGCACGACAACGCGGTTGCCGAAGAGCATGCGCGGGACAAAGTCAAGCGCGTGAAGTTCCGCGAGCCCGTGCCGCGCGGCAAGTTCGATCTCGTCGTCGACATCAATTTCCGCATGGACACGTCGGCACTCTACTCCGACATCGTTCTGCCGACGGCGATGTGGTACGAGAAGAACGACCTGAACTCCACGGACCTGCACTCGTTCATCCACCCGCTCGGCCAAGCCGTGCCGCCGGTGTGGGAGTCGAAGAGCGATTGGGACATCTTCAAGACGTTCGCCAAGAAGGTGAGCGAGCTGGCGCCGCTCGTCTTCCCCGCGCCGGTTAAAGACATCAACTCGTTCCCGTTGCAGCACGACACGCCGGATGAGTGCGCGCAGCCGCAAGTCCTCAACTGGTGGGATGGTCAGTGCGAAGCGATTCCGGGCAAAACGATGCCGCACTTGCGCGTCCTCGAGCGCGACTATCGGCAAATCTACAACAAATACATCACACTCGGACCGAACGTCAAATCCGACGGGATTAGCTTCAACGGCGTGCAAATCGACGTCGCAAAATTCTACGATCAGATGCTCGAAGCGCCGGTCTCGATCTCACCCGATTCGCGCAAACTGCGTTGCGTCGAGTGGGACGGGAAGAAGTACCCGAGCCTCGACGATCCGCTCGACGTCTGCAACACGATCCTCCACCTCGCGCCCGAAACGAACGGCGACGTCTCGTACTCCGGCTTCGAGCATGAGGAACACGTCACCGGGCTTCCGCTCACGCAGCTTGCGGAGGGGATCCGCGGAGCCCGGACGACATTCGGAGACCTTACGAGGCAAGTCCGCAGATTGCTCATCAGTCCGTGCTGGACCGGCATGATCAACGATGGCCGCGCGTACTCGGCGTGGTGCATCAACGTCGACATGCTCGTCCCGTGGCGCACGGTTACCGGCCGCGAGCAGTTCTACATGGATCATCCTTGGTACATCGACTTCGGCGAGAACTTCCCGACGTACAAGCCGAAGCTCGACCCGCACTTGACCGGCGACATCGTCAACAGCCCTGTCGACGACAGGTCGTTGATCCTGAACTACATCACGCCGCACGGCAAGTGGCACATCCACTCGACCTACTACGACAATCTCCGCATGCTCACGCTGTCGCGCGGCATGGAGCCGTGTTGGATCAACGACAAGGATGCGGCGAAGATCGGCATCGTCGACAATCAGTGGGTCGAGGTCTACAACGACAACGGCGTCATGGTCACGCGCGCAGCCGTAAGCGCGCGCGTGCAACCGGGAACGTGCATGATCTATCACGCCCCCGATCGCACGATCTCGATGCCGAAGTCGCAAATTCGCGGCGGCAGGCGCGCCGGCGGTCACAATAGCCTTACGCGAACACGCATCAATCCGCTGCAATTAGCCGGCGGCTACGGACAGTGGACGTACGGGTTCAACTACTGGGGACCGATCGGCATCTTGACGCGCGACACGCATTGCGTCGTCCGGGCACTCGAAAAACTGGAGTGGTAAGGACGGCCTAAACGGAGACAGTGGCTGTGCCGGGGATCCGAGCCCCCGTCGCAGCCGCTGTCCCGACCTATCGACGCGCAGAAGAGCGGGGTAACGGGCACCGAACGTAGCTGGAATGGTCCGGCAGTTCGATCTCGATCCCCGCTTACGCATTCTTTACCTTCTCGCCGTCGCAGTCGGCGTGTTCTTCGTCCACGCGCCTACGGCGATCGTTGCGGTACTGCTCGTGCAGGTGGCGCTCTGGTTCGCGGTCGGGCTCACGCCGCGCGCATTCTTACGCCAGCTGGTGAAGTTTGCGAGCTTTGCCGGTTTTCTGATCGTGACGTACGCGATCACCGGCTGGAGCGTCGCAAGTGCTATCGACGGCGCGTTCATGACGCTGCGCATTCTCTCCATTATTCTCGCATCGCAAATTGCGCGAGCGGGCGATCCGCGCGCGATCGCCTCCGGACTGCAGAAACTCGGCGCACCGGTGCTGATCTCCGCGTGCATCGACGCGGTGTTGACGCTCGTCGCGCAAGGCGGCGGTGGCGGTCGCGGGATGGGCGGCGGACGCGGAACCGGTGGCGGACGCGGCGGCGCAGACGAGCAACCGCACGAAAGCTTTTGGGAGTCCGCGAGAAAACTCGCGCGCGGCGAAGTGTCGCCGATCGTTCGCCGCATCGATTCGCAAATCGCGCGCGCGGAAGAATATCTCGCAGCAACGCACGGCGCCGCCGGACACGATGCCGCGGTTATCGCCGGCATGGCGCTTTCGATGCTCGGCATTCGCGCGTTGAAAATTTTGCCGAGCATTCCGTTTGCGCCCGGACACAAGCTCGTCATACTTACGCCGCTCTACATCATTGCCGCGCTAAAGACGCGCTCGCGTTTTGGTGCGACGCTCACGGGCCTGGTCATGGGAACCGCGGCGTTCATGATGGGCGACGGCCGCTTCGGAATTTTCGAGATCGTCAAGCACGTCACACCCGGCGTCGTTTGCGATATATGCGTTCCGTTTATGGCACGCAACCCGAATCGCACGGGCCCTTTGGCATGGACAATTCTCGGCGGTGTGATCGGCGCGGCACGCTTCACGACGATTTTAGCGATGACGGCCATCGCAATCGCCCCCGCCTTTGCTTACGTAATCTTAATACCGGGATTCGCCGTGCACACGTTCTTCGGCCTCGCGTCCGGCTACGTCACCTACCACTTGGTCCGGGCAATGCAAGGTCTTTCCGGTAAGTCGAGCGTACCTGCCCCCGTTATGAGCCAGCTCGTTTCCGACGACGGTCGAACGCATATTGCCTCGCCGCTCATGCGGGAGTCGCTCGTCGACCGCAAAGTCATCGCCAAGACCGCATCAGAGCATGAGTTCGCGATCTTACCGGATGTGACGCTCCTCGGTATCGGCGGACAATCCATCTTCGATCGTGGGCGTACCGCCGTGATACCGCTCGCTGCCGAGCTCGGCGAATTGCATCGCAAGCACAAGATCATCGTCGGTGTCGGCGGCGGCACGCGCGTGCGTCACACGATCTCGATTGCGGTCGATCTCGGTTTGCCGACCGGCGGCATCGCGCAGCTGATCGGCGCAATGGAGGAAGCCAACGCGATCTTCCTCAACGCGCTGCTCGCGCAAAAGGGTTCGATCGTCATGCAGCGCGAGCACTTTTGGGAGCTGCCGCTCTATCTCGACGGCGGCATGCTGCCGATCGTCATCTCGATTCCGCCCTATCATTTTTGGGAACCGCCGCCGGAGGAAGGCCCCCTCCCGACGCACGGTTCCGATTTCGGATTGTTCATCCACGCGGAAGTGCTCGGCATGCGGCGCATCATCTTCGTAAAAGACGAAGACGGGCTGTACAACAAAGATCCGAAGAAGCACGCCGACGCGCAGCTAATCCGGCGCACCACGCTGCCGGAATTGCTCGCAAACATGCCGGAGGAGCTCATCCTCGATCGTCAGCTCTTCGATGCATGGAAGACGTCGCGTCACGTCGAGCGCATTCAGATCGTGAACGGCTTGAAGCCGGGCGAGCTGACACGCGCGCTTGCAGGCGAAGATGTCGGAACGGTGATCCTGCGGCATGGCGACGTGCCCAGCGTTCTCTCGCTCGAGGCAGCGGCCGCCGGTGCATAGCCGCCGTGTGATCGCGAGCGCTCTCGGCGAAGCGTCGCTCACCGGTGACGCACCGCGGCTGAATTATGACGCGGTCGCGATGATCCCGGACGTCAAGGTCCTCAAGGTCGGCGGGCAGTCGATCATGGATCGCGGTCGTTCGGCGCTCTTCCCGATATTGGACGAGATCGTTGCGGCCAAGGATCGCCACAAATTATTGCTTTGCTGCGGCGGCGGGACGCGCGCGCGGCACATCTACGCGATGGCGTCCGATCTCGAGTTGCCGACCGGCGTGCTCGCAGCGCTCGGCGGATACGTGCCGCGCCAGAACGCGCGGATGCTGCAGATGCTGCTCGCCAAGCACGGCGGCATTTTTATGCTGCACGACGATTTCGAGAAGCTGCCGCTCTACTTCAACATGGGCTGCATCCCCATCATGACCGGCATGCCGCCGTTCGGCTACTGGGAAAAGCCGACCGAGAACGGGCGCATTCCTCGCCATCGCACCGATGCCGGCGTTTTTCTGACCGCGGAAGTGCTCGGCGTGAAGCGCGCCATCTTCGTCAAAGACGAAGACGGACTCTACGATGACGACCCCAAGAAGAATCCGTCCGCGCGGTTCATCCCGCGAATCGGCGCGCGCGAGCTGTTGCGGCGCGATCTTCAGGATCTTATCTTAGAGCGCGTCGTCATCGAGTATCTGCCGCGCGCACGCGCATGCCGCGAGCTGCAGATCGTCAACGGCCTCAAACCCGGCATGGTGACGCGCGCCCTCGCCGGCGAAGACGTCGGCACGATAATCTCAGCGGACTAGCGTTGTCATCCCGAGCCCATTCGACTCCTCAGGGTAAACGTAGTCGAGGGAGCGCGGTAAACGTCCCGATTGACGAGATCTCAGCGTCGCGATAGGTGGGCCGAGCCCCCACAGCACGGGCATTTCATGCTTGTTCACGACGCCATCGATCAGTTTGTCATCCCGAGCACAGGGCGCCTGATCAGTTTGTCATCCCGAGCGTAGCGCCTCGAAGAGGCGCGTAGTCGAGGGACCGCCTCAATAATAGTAGGCCACGGTGACGGCTGCCTATGAACGGTCTCGCTGTCCCTCGACTACGCGTGACCCTGAACCGGAATTCTGGACCGGCGAGACTCGCGAAAGGTCGGCAAAACTCCGATCCAAAACCCGGAGGCTTTGCCCGTGCGAAAACGTCACTCCCCGGATCAAATCGCGACCGCTTTACGGCAAGCCGAGGCCGGCACGCCGGTGGCCGAGATCGTTCGCAAGCTTGGGATCCACGAGAACACGTTCTACATTTGGCGGCGGCGCTATGGAGGCTTGGGAACGCCAGAAGTTCGCGAGCTGCGGCAGTTGCGTGAAGAGAACGCCAAGCTCAAGCAGATCGTCGCTGATCTCAGTCTCGATCGCAAGATGCTTCAGGAGATCATCGCAAAAAAACTGTGAAGCCGGCTCAGCAGCGCGAGCGTGTCGGCTTTCTGGTGCGCACCTTCGGCGTTGGGATACGTCGAGCGTGCGATCTCATCCAGCTTAATCGCGCAACATACTACTGCAAATCGAAAGCTGGTCCGCTCAACGGCATCTTGCGTGAGCGTATCAAGGAAATCGCCGCAGCTCGCGTTCGCTATGGATACCGCCGCATTAGCGTGCTTCTGCGCCGTGAGGGGTTTGCGATCAACGACAAACGCGTCTACCGTCTCTACGCCTTGGAAGGCCTTAGTTTACGGGCAAAAATGCCACATCGCCGGCGAGCAGCAACTCCGCGATCGGAGCGGTTCGTTCCTCAAATGGTCGACGAGCTTTGGGCGATGGACTTCATGCACGATCGACTATCCGACGGCCGCTCCTACCGGCTCTTGACGGTTCTGGATGTTTATTCGCGCGAATGCGTTGCTCTCGAGGTCGCTCCTCGTTTCTGTTCCAACGACGTCGTCAAAGTGCTTCAGCGTGTTTCAAGAGAGCGAGCCGCTCCGAAAATGCTGCGGTGCGATAATGGCGCCGAATTCGTTGCTCAGCCCATGGATCAATGGGCATTCTGGAACAAGGTGACTTTAGATTTTTCTCGCCCGGGAAAGCCGACCGATAATGCTTTCATCGAATCGTTTAACGGCGGTGTCCGCCGGGAACTTTTGAATCCATCCTACTTCGAAACCATCGAAGACGTTCGTCGAGCTGCGCGGATTTGGCGCCAAGAGTACAATATCTTCCGACCGCACTCAATGCTGGCTAACAAAACACCGAAAGAGTTTGCAGACGCAGCTCGAAGTCAATCTACGAGCCGATTTTCCCCTGCGCTCGGCGGCCTAGATTCCGGGTGAGGCTCAACGCGTGCTTGCGGCACGCTACGCTCGGGATGACAAAGCGGGAGCACTCCCGCTCACCATGACAATGCCGAAATCGTGCCCAGCGGCGGCCCTTTGCGCCGTATTGAGGCCATGAGACTATCGGACGTGCGCCAGGTAATCTCTTAGCGCACCTGGCCGCCGCCGGAGGGCAGCTCGCGCGGTAACACGCGGAAGATGCCGACTCCCGGTGCGTAGCCGAAGAACACGCCTTTGTCCGTCGTAATGCCGTGGTCTTGCGCTTGCTGCGGCGTCAAGATCGCAACGTACGCGCACGCGAAGATGTAACGCACGCGGCCCGCGAGCGGACTCGATTGCAGATCGGTTGGCTCGAAGTCGAGCCAGTACGGCGGCGTGGAACCCGGATGTGCGGTCACGGTGAAATTCGGCGTCTGCGGAAGCGGCTGGCGCGCTTCGTACGCCTTCACGTAATCGCGCATCATCTGCAGCACCGGCCGCGCGGTGTCTTGCGCTTGCTCGGTGCAGTTTGCATTGCGCGCGAGCGCGAACGGATCGCCGCCTTGCGGCAGCACGTTGCGGAAGCGCCCGCCGCCGGTCCCTGACCCTGGACCGCCGGGTCCACCCATGCCGGTGCCGGAGCCGGGTCCGCCGGGTTCGGACGGTGCGACGTTGGCGCGCGAAGCTTCCTGCGCTTGCTCTTCGAGCGTCGAGCTCGCCGTCGCCCCTTTGCCGAGCGCAAACGTGTAGCTGATGTTATACGTGCGCGGCGGCAACGGATACGCCGCAAATGACGTAACGCCGCCGCCCGCGAGCGGAATCGGCTGCGCGAATTGCAGCGTCGAAAACGTGCCGGCTTCCGTATTGAACAGATTCGTCGCGAACAGCGTAAGGTGACCGGGGCCGAGCGGATGCGAAAGACCGGCGGCAACCGTCGTAAACGGCGCGAGCTCGCGGTTGTTGTTCGAGCCGGTGTATTGGCCCGACAGCAGAAGCTCGAGGCGCGTTTTCGGCACCAGAACGTCGGCCGTCAGCGCTGCGCGATGAATGGGATGGCCGGGAAGCTGCGAGCCGACGATCAGGACGGAGCCGGGAACGGCAAAGCGCGCATCGGCGGCGACGAGCGTCGCGACGTTGAGCGCATACGTCGGGAGCAGCACGACGTTCGGGCCGAGCTGAATGCGCGCGCTGGCATCGATGCCTTGATAGAGCCGCGTCGTGCCGCTGATCGGCTGGTTGACGTAAAAGCCGACCGGCAAAAACGACGCGGCGCCGCACACGGACGCTTGCGACCATGCGATCTGCAACTCATAAAGGTAGCCGCCGGGCAAGTATCCCGGCGGCTCGCCAAGAGCATTGATATAACCGTTGATTGTCTGGCCGCTTTGATTTTGCCGGTACGCGTCGATCGTGAGCTGGCCGCCGCGCCAGCCGTGCGTCCAGTCGAGATTGTAGCTGGAT
>JBOHTT010000241.1:0-5194 GCA_050733775.1 Vulcanimicrobiaceae bacterium | reverse complement strand
GAATTGGGGCTGTAGCATGAGCGTCGAGATGGTGAAGACCAGCGGCCTTTCCGCGCCGTTCGGAATGTACTCGCACGTCAGTCGCGCAACCGGTACGATGATCTTTATCGCGGGGCAGGTTGGCGCGAATCCGCAAGGAGAGATCGTCGGCAAGGGCGATTTCGCCGTGCAGATGCGCCAAGTGTTCGCAAACCTCAGCGCTGCGTTGAAATCTGCGGGCGCATCGTTCGCAGACGTCGTGAAATTCACGACGTATCTCACGAGCGCTGCGGATATTCCGAAGTTCATGGCAACGCGGAACGAGCTGTATGCCGGAATTTTTCCGCATGGAAACTATCCGCCGAACACCTTGCTCGTGATCAGCAGGCTCGTCGAGCCGGAGCTCTTACTCGAGATCGAAGCGATTGCGATGACGAATGGATAAGATCGCGCTCGTCACCGGTGCCGGCAGCGGCATCGGTCAAGCATCGGCGCTCGGGCTTTGCGGCGCCGGTTTTACGGTCGTGCTCGCCGGACGGCGGCGCGATACGCTCGAACAAACGGCGGGGAAAGCGCCGGCCGGCAAAACTCACGTGCACGTCGCGGACGTGAGCGACGAAGCGGCGGTCGATGCGCTCTTCGAGGACGTGCGCAAGCGCTACGGACGCCTGGATCTGCTCTTCAACAACGCGGGCGTGTTCGGCAAAGCCGTCCCGTTTGAGGACTCACCCAAAGAGTCGTGGGACGAGGTCGTCGCGATCAATCTCACCGGCTCGTTCTTGTGCGCGCGTGCGGCGTATCGGCTCATGAAAGATCAAAAGCCGCAAGGCGGGCGCATCATCAACAACGGCTCGATCGCGGCGCACGCGCCGCGACCTCACTCCGTTTCCTACACGACGACGAAGCACGCAATCACCGGTCTGACGAAGTTGATTTCACTCGAGGGCCGTCAATACGACATCGCGTGCGGGCAGGTCGATATCGGCAATGCCGCAACTGCGATCGTCGACCAGCTCCAAGATCCCACGCCGAGCCGCCGCGCCGGCGGAATGCTGCAGCCCGACGGCACGCGCAAGATCGAGGCGCAAATGGACGTCAAATACGCAGCCGACGCCGTCGTCTACATGGCGTCGCTGCCGCTTGACGCCAACGTTCAATTCCTCGCGGTGATGGCGACGAAAATGCCGTGGCTCGGGAGAGCGTAACGGCTCAGCGGGATGATCGGCGGGCCGAACCGCCACAGCAGTTACATTTCATACTTGCGCACGATCGTTCGGGTCGATGGTTCCCTATGGCACGGTGGTCCATTCAGAGGTACGAGTAGTCGATGACTTTCTTCATGAACCCATCGGGGTCGGCGCCGATCTCCTTGGGAATCTTCCCGCTTTCCGCGAGCGTCTTGAGGATGATGCGGCTCGACGGCATGTCGAGTTTCGGATCGGTGACGATGACCGATTTGAGCGCCATCTCCACGACATCCATTTTATTCGAATTCATCTTCGCGGCGATGATCTTCGCGACGTTGCCGGTCGAGTGGCTCTTGATGTAATCGATGCCCTTCATCGTCGCCTTCACGAAATTGCGAACGACGTCTTTTTTCTGCGCGATGAACTGCGGCGTGAAGATCATCTCGAGGCTTTCGGCGTTGGGAATCGGCGGATTCTGCGCGATGTAGTGCAGGTTCGAATCCTGACTGATCGCCGTCGCCGCAGCGGGCTCCCAGCTGATGAAGGCGTCGATTTCTTTGTTCTGCACCATCGGCACGAACGCGGTGACCTTCGCGAACGCGCGCTTGAACTTGATGTTATATTTTGCTTCGGCGTACGACAGAATGGCGTCTTGTACCGTGCCGAGCCCCGGCGAGCCGACGGTCTTGCCGTTGAGCGATTGATAGCCATCCATCCCCTTCGCGCCCACGAGCGGTGCGTTGTTCTTGGTGACGGACATGACCATGACGTACTTCGTGCCGCGTGCGGCAGCTTCCATAAACGGTGCGAAGCCGCCGACCATCGCGTCTTCTTCGCCGTTGGCGAAGTGCAGCAGGCATTCGGGACCGTTTGAGTAAGTGTCGCGGTGAATCGCGATGCCGGCATCTTTATAGTAGCCCTGAGCTTCGGCGACCCAAACGGCGGCGTAGTCGACTTCCGAGCCGATCTGATCCGCAAACCGCACCGTGGTCATTCCTTGCGCCGCCGCGCGACGCGCGGAAGCGATGCCGGCTGCGAGGGCGGCACCGCCGGCGACAAATGAGGTTCGAGTGGTCTTATGCATGGTGAATCTCCTTATCCGACGCTGTCTTCGAATTCCGAGTGAAGGTGACCGACCAGCTCGGCCCGCAGCGCGACGAACGTCGCGTCGAGCGGATCGCGCGGTCTTGGGAGCTGTACGGCGACGTCGGCTTTGATCGTCGCCGGCTTTTGCGTGAGAACGATAATGCGATCGGCGAGAAAGATCGCCTCTTCGAGATTGTGTGTGACGAAGACGATCGTACGCTTATAGTTCTGCCAGACCGCTAGCACCTCGTGCTGCATCCGCTCGCGCGTCGGCTGATCGAGGCTCACGAACGGCTCGTCCATCAGGATCAAATCGGCGTCGGTCGCAAATGCCCGAGCGATCGCGACGCGCTGCTTCATTCCACCCGAGATTTGATGCGGATAATAATGTTCGAAGCCGCCTAAGCCGACGACGTTCACGATTTCCGCAACCCGACGGTCGATCTCGTCGCTCGGACGCTTTTTGATCTCGAGTCCGATGCCGATGTTCTCGCGCACCGTAAGCCACGGCAGCGCCGAAGGCTCTTGAAAGACGAAAGCGACATCGTGCACGCGTGGATCGAGCGGCGCGCCTTCCAGCGTCACGGATCCTTCCGTCGGTTTTTTCAAGCCGGCAAGAATATCCGCGAGCGTCGTCTTGCCGCAGCCGCTCGGACCACACACGCAGATGAACTCGTTCTTGCGAACCGAGAACGCGATGTGGTCGAGCACTTGCAAGTTACCGTAACGGTGTGAGATGTCGACGACGATTCGCGGCGATTCGTTTCGCACGCCGTTTCGGCTGGCAGCGTTCACTGCAGCTTCACCTCGGCGCGCCACCGAAACATGCGCTTCTCAACGACGAGCAGCGCTTCGTTGAACAAGAAGCCGAGCGCGCCGATCAAGATCATCCCGACGACGATATACGGCACTTGCAGCAACTCGCCGTAGTTGACCATCATGCGGCCGATGCCGATCGGCTCGCCCCCGGTCATCTCCGCAGCGACGATCGTCATCCATGCCGTACCCATGCCGACCCGCATGCCGCCGATGATGTCGGGCATGACCGACGGAATGATGATGTGGCGAATGATCCAGCCGCGGCTTGCGCCGCAGACTTGCGCGACTTTTTGATGAATCTCTTGCACGCGCGGAACGCCGACGATCGTTGCGATGAAAATCGGAAAGAACGCGCCCAGCCAAATCAGAAAAATGTAGCGCGGGTAGCCGCGCAAAAGGATGATCGCGATAGGGATCCATGCGATGGGCGGAATGAACCGAAATGGCTCGATTACGACACGCAGATTGTCGTAGATCGGACGGTACAATCCCATCAGCAGCCCGAGCGGGACGCCGATGATCGCCGCGAGCGCGAAGCCGCCGAGGACGCGCGACGAGCTTGCCCAGATGTGCAGCCACAACGGATTGCCGAGCGTGTCGCCGTGCTCGGCCAGCTGCATGAACGCTTGCAGCACCGCAAGCGGCGTCGGGATGTACGGATTGTGCAGACTCGCCGCGACCAGCCACCAGATGCCGAGACAGACGACCAGCGCAAGCGAGTTGTACCAGGCTGTGCGCTTCCGCGCACGCGGAACCTGTTGCGGCAACACCGCAATCTGCGGTCGCGAACGCGACTGGACGACGCCGGATTTCATGGGCGAACCCCCTCGTGCTCGGTTCCCGCACGGTATTGCGGGAGCCCTGCCGTGCTAAGCCAATAGCAATCCCCCGTGAGAAATGTTGGCGTAATCGATACGACGTTGCGGGATGCGCATCAATGCTTGTGGGCGACGCGTATGACGACGTCGATGATGCTGCCGGTCGCCGAGACTTTTGACAACGTGGGGTACGCGCAGATCGATCTCATGGGCATGATCCAATTCGACGTCTGCGTGCGCTACCTCAAAGAAGATCCGTGGGAGCGCATTCGCTTGATGCGCGGCCGCGTGCAGAAGACGCCGTTGCGCGCCATCGTTCGCAGCCGCGGCTTGCTCAGCTTCGACATGATGTCCGACGATCTCGTCGAGCTATTCGTCGAACGGTTGGCTGCCAATGGCATTCGCGTCATCGGCTCGTTCGACGGCCTGAACGACGTCGACAACATGCTGGTGGCAATTCGTGCTGCAAAGCGCGCCGGCGTGTACGTCTACGGCGCGCTTGCGTACAGTCACAGCCCCGCGCACACGGACGAGCTCTTCGCGCGCACCGCAAAGGCGCTCGTCGAACGCGGCAACGTCGACGCGATCATGATCAAAGATTCCGGCGGACTCCTGACGCCGCAGCGCGTGAAGACGCTCGTTCCGGCGCTGAAGGCTGCGATCGCGAAGGTGCCGCTGGAAGTGCACAGCCACTGTCTCACCGGCCTGGCGCGGCAAGTCTACGTCGATGCGGTCGCGCTCGGTGCCGATCAAGTGCACCTTTCGGTCGCGCCGCTTGCCGATGGCCCGGCGCAGCCGGCGGTGCAAGACGTCGCGACGGACTTGCGTGCGCGCGGCTATGCTGTCGCGCTCGACGATGCGCGCATCGCGAAGATCGGCGCGCACTTCACCGAGATCGCCGAGGTGTTCGGTAAACCTCTCGGCCAACCAATGGGCTTCGATCCGTTCCACTACGCGCATCAAGTTCCGGGCGGAATGAAAACGAATTTTGAATTTCAATTGCGCGAAGCCGGCATGATCGGCAAGCTCGATGAGGTCTTGCACGAGTGCGCTAAGATTCGCGCCGAGCTCGGCTGGCCCATCATGATCACGCCGTTCTCGCAATTGGTCGGCACGCAAGCCGTGTTCAACGTTCTGCACGGCAAGCGCTACGCGATCGTGCCGGACGAAGTGAAAAAGTACGCGCTTGGATACTTCGGGAAGCTCGTCGCGCCGATCGATCCGAACGTGCTCGACCGTATCGTCGAAAACGGTTCAAAGCGGATACCTACGACCCCCACTGCTCCGGAGCCGGCGGTTCCGGGC
>JBOHTT010000240.1:0-1949 GCA_050733775.1 Vulcanimicrobiaceae bacterium | reverse complement strand
GTTTTGTATTTGGGCATCCGTTCGTCGGCGCGCGTTGCCGCCGCACTGCTCGTCGCGGAGCTCGTCGTCCTCGCGGCGAGCGCGTTCGCCGGCGCGACGTACTCCTCGCACGCGTCGGTAGCCCTGCCGCGGCATACCTTCGGTGCGAGCGGATTGATCGCGGCCATGGTGCTTGCGATTTGGATGGTCGACGGCTGGGAAGTCAGCGCGTCGACTTCGGAAGAGACGCGCGGCGCGCCGCGCTCGGCGGGATACGGCGGCGTCGTCGGGCTGCTCGTGACGGCGGCGTTCTTGTTTACCTGCAGCGCCGCGTATTTGCGCGTCGGCGGGGTGGCCGGCCTCAGCGAGCATCAGCTGGACGCACTGGCGTTCGTCGGCACCCAGCTCGGCGGCGTGTGGCGAACGTTGCTCGTCGTCACGGTCCTGGTCTCGCTCACCGCGTCGCTCGAGACGACGCTGCTCTATCTCGTGCGCAGCGTGTATGCGATGGGCAGGGACGGCGTGCTTCCTGAGCCGCTCGGGCGTTTAGGCGATCGCACGCGCGACCCCGACGTGTCGCTGATCGTCGTGACGTTCGCATCGCTGCTCGCGATGGCTGTCGTTGCCTTCGTGCCGAGCGCCAACGCGGGACTGTCACTCGTGCTGAACGGCACCGCCGTCTTTCTGGGAATCCTATTTCTGACGAGCTGCGCTGCTGCGTTGCGCTTGCGCGCTGTGGGGGACGCGGCAAAGGGAACCCCTCTTTTCGCTGCAACCGCCGGGCTCGCGCTCGTCGTTATTTTGCTCATTGCGGTCGCGCAGGCCGCACCGGCGACGCGCTCGTGCATCATCGCCGGGCTCGTGCTCGGCATTCCGGTAGCGCTAACTCCTCGCATGCGACGACGATTCGGGAAGGTGCAGAGCCCGGCGGTTCGGAACATCGGGGGCTGATTCGGAGGGACCGGTTGAACGACAAAGAGATCGTCCTTACTCAAGAGGGCTTAGCGAAGATCGAGCAAGAGCTCGACGAGCTCAAGACGGTACATCGTAAGGAAGTCAACGATCGCATCCGCCAAGCCAAAGAGTTCGGCGACATTTCCGAAAACGCGGAATACGAAGACGCCAAGCAAGAGCAGGCCTTCGTCGAGGGACGAATTTTGCGTCTCGAGCAGATGATTCGCAATGCGCGCCTGATCGATGCGTCCGGCGCAACTGCCGAAGAAGTGCAGCTCGGCGCTTCCGTTAAAGTGAAAGAGGCTCGCGGCGGCGAGGTCTTCGAATTTTCGATTGTCGGTTCGGCAGAATCGGATCCGCCGAACAAGCGGCTCTCCAACGAATCGCCACTTGGCCGTGCATTGCTCGGCCGGCGAAAAGGCGATACGATCGACGTCGAGACGCCGCGCGGCAGAGTCCAGTATAAGATCGAAGCCGTTAACAAGGCGACGAAAAAGGCGGCCGGCAAGAAGGCTTCGTGAGCGAGAGCGATCTCGTCAAAGCGCGCCGCGCCAATATGGCCGAGCTGCGGGCGCACGGGATCGATCCGTTTGCGACCCTGAGGTACGAGGTCACCGCGCACGCGCGCGACCTCATCGTGCGCTACGCCCAGCTGCAAGCCGGCGAGACGCCGGACGAAGAACATGCCGTCGCCGGACGAATCATGTCGATTCGCAGTGCCGGCAAGACGTTCTTTGCCGATATCGTCGATCGCAGCGGCAAGATCCAAATCTACGTGCGTAAGGATCAAATCGGCGACGAGCCCTTCGCCGCGTTTGCGACGCTCGACCGCGGCGATCTCCTCGGCGTGCGCGGAACCGTTTTTCGCTCGAAGATGGGCGAGCTGACGTTGCGCGTGCGCAGCTTCGACGTCATGGGGAAATCGCTGCAGCCGCTTCCCGACAAATGGCACGGCTTGACCGACGTCGAGAAACGCTATCGTCAGCGCTACGTCGATCTCATCATGAACCCGGACG
>JBOHTT010000239.1:0-3385 GCA_050733775.1 Vulcanimicrobiaceae bacterium | reverse complement strand
GTCTTGCACGACGCGCACGCCGTTGACCCACACGCCGAGCACGCCTTGCGGATCGCGCACGAGGCGGCTGTCTCCTCCGGGAAGATCGAACACGCGGCGCGGACGGCTGATGCCGACGCTTTGTGGATCGAACAGTAAGAGATCGGCGTAACTTCCCTGCGCGATACGGCCACGCTCTTTGATGCCGTAGACATCGGCCGGAAAGGACGTGATGCGCCGCACCGCATCTTCGAGCGCGAAGCTCTTGCGCTCGCGCACCCAATGCCCGAGCAGATGCAATCCGTAGCCGGCATCGCAGAGGAATGTCAGATGCGCGCCCGCGTCCGACAGGGCGATGAGGCTCGCCTCATGCTTGAGCAGCTTCTCGACGCCTTCTTCGTCGTAGTTGAGAACGTGCGCGCTATACGTCGTTTGCAGATTTTCTTCCAGCGCTAAATCGAAAAAGAGATCGAGCGTATCGACGCCGCGCTGCGCCGCAATCTCGGCGACGGTAAAGCCCTCCAGCTTCCGGTTGCGCTCGCCGGTTTGCGCGATCCATACGCGATCCCAATTTCCATAAAATAGCCGTCCGCGCTGACGCTGGACGAACGCCTCGCGCAACGCGCTGCGAAATTGCGGATCCGAAATCTTCGCACGCACGATCTGCGGATCGCCACCGCGCAAGTCGGCCCACAGCGCGTAGCTACCCAGCGGGTACGCGTTGGTCATCGTGAATTCCATGGTGAGCGGCTGGCACGAGACTTGCGCGTACATGGGATGACCCGCAGCCGTCGCTTGAAGACAGCGATCGACGAGCCCGAAGCAGCGCTCCGGATCGCTCGGACTGTGCAGCGCCGCCGCCCATATCATGGGTCGCCCGGTGCTTGCCGCCATCTCCTCGAGAAAATCGCCGGACGTTTTCGGGCCGCCCGTAATCATGAACACGCCGCGTTTCGCGTTACCGAGCTCGCCGATAAGCGCGCGAAATTCGTCATCTTCTGCCAGACGCGACGGCATCGGCACGCCGCCGTCGCCGAAGTGGCTTTCGGCTTGCGTCGATGCAAAGCCGAGCGCGCCGGCCGTCAAACCTTCGCGTACGAGCGCGCACATCTTCGCAATCTCGTCTTGCGTCGCCGGCCGCTCCGATGCGGCATTGCCCATCACCGCGGTGCGAACCGTCGAATGACCGACGAGTGCGGCAAGATTCGGCACGAAGCCTTTGCGCCGCAGCATCGCGAGATACTCGGGGATGCTTTCGAAGCTCCAGTCGATGCCTTGCTCCAGCGCTTTGAGCGACATGCCTTCGACCACGGCGAGGTTACGCGCGATCAGCTCGCGCACGTGCGGCGGCGCCGGTGCGATCGTGAAGCCGCAATTGCCGATTACGACCGTGGTTACGCCGAGCGACGGCGACGGTGATGCACCCGGATCCCACGTGATCTGCGCATCGTAGTGCGTATGCACGTCGACGATGCCTGGTGCGAGCACCGCACCGCCGGCATCGACTTCTTCGCGCCCGCGCGTTGCGACGCGACCAATCTCGGCGATGCGATCGCCTGCGATTGCAATATCAGCAGAAAACAACGGACGGCCCGAGCCGTCGGCGACGCGCGCATTCTTGATGACAAGATCGTACATCGTTACCTAGTACGGTAAACCGGAAATTGCGTAACCGATACCGACCAGAGCAGAGCAGGCCGCGATTGCCGGGAGAACGAGCCCTCGAAGCAGGGACGAAATCGAAAAGACGACCACGGCGACTTCCAAAAAGGCGACGCCGACCTCAAGCGTCTCGTACGAGTGCACGTAACGCTCGCTGAGCTGGTCTTCTTCCGCGGCCTCCTTTTCAAGCGCCATCGCTTTGGATAGCACCGCCTGCTTCGTGTCGTGTTCGTGCTTGGCGACCGCTTCGGCGGGCGGCAGCGAGCCTCCATGGCCGATCACCGTCGCGTTGTAGACTTCTTCCTTGATCGACTTTGCCTGATAATAGTTGTACGTGTCGGAAGCGCGCGTAAACGACACAATCGCTTGATTCTTCGCGATGATCGCTTGATTGGCACGGGAATTCGACATCATGGTCGCGAGTGCAGCAAGCACCGCAACTGCAGCCGCGAGGATCGGCATCCATCGCGACGTTCCTGTCTCTTTTTGCCGCTCCGCCGCCTCTGCGACGTCGCTATACTCGCCCACGCCTCTCCTACTTCGCCATTACCGGCTCCCGCACGATTCTGGCGAAGCGCGACGCGAACTCCTGCGGACCGATCGACGTCTGCACGGCGAGGTGCGAGAGCTTCGGTTCTTCGAGGTCGCCCGGCTCCAAGCGAATCGTGTACTTGCGCGCAACCTCGTACGACTCGGCCGTGATGTCGACCAAACGCACGCGAATACGACCGGTCGCGGGATCCGTCAGCTCCTCTAGCGTGACGGGAACGACGTGTCCTCCGGAGAGCGCGATCAGCGCGCCGCTGCCGCCTGCGAGCAAATGGCGCACCGCTCCGTATCCGAGCGTTCGCGTATATTCCGCATCGAACGGCACGGGCTTTGCGCAGCGCAGCTCGTATCCGATATCCTTCGTAACGACGGTGATGTCGAGGCCAATCTCTTGCAGGCGGTTGCGAACGGTATCGCGCAGCATCATGCCGATCGGTAAATCGGCGAGGCGCGCGTGCCCGTAGGCATCGCGCGTGACGTGTTCCAAGGCTTCGAGCTGCTCGGCGTCCATGCGCTCCGCGATCCCTTCGGCGATCACCGCGACGCCGTGGTCCGCACCGAAGGACTTGCGCTTCACGATCGAACCGACGATCGTATCGACGACGTCGTCGAGCTGAATCTCGCCTTCGAATTCCTCGGGAATGACGGCCAGCGTCGCACCGGCAGCTTTGCAGATACCGAGCGCAAGCGCCCCGGATTTGCGTCCCATCGTAATCGCGAGATACCAGCGTGAGGCGGTGCGCGCATCCTCCATGAGATTTTCGACGATGCCGGTGCCGACGGTACGCGCCGTCTCAAAACCGAACGTCGGCGCGTTATCGGGCAGCGGCAGATCGTTGTCGATCGTCTTCGGAACGGTGACGATGCCTAAGCGCCCCGCGGTTTTCTGCGCGATGCGCGCGGCTCCGTAGGTCGTATCGTCGCCACCGATTGCAATGACGTAGCGGGCGCCCAGCTCGAAGAGCGAACGAATGCACCGATCGAGCGTCGCGTCGTCTTTTGCCGGATTGGTCCGCGACGTGCGCAGATACGAGCCGCCGGTGAAATGCAGACGAGAGACGGTGTCGATCGTCAGCTCGCGAACGTGCGAGGTATCACCGCGCGCGATGTGCTTATAGCCGTCGTAGAGGCCCAGCACGCGAAGACCGTTGTTGATCGCTTCAATCGTCGCGGACGCAATGACGCCGTTGATGCC
>JBOHTT010000238.1:0-6256 GCA_050733775.1 Vulcanimicrobiaceae bacterium | reverse complement strand
CGCTTGCGCCCTCGGTGATTGCCGGCGGCTACACCGCCGGCGACGGCGCCGCCGATCCTCGCGCGACGACGTACGCGTTCACGAAGGCTGCGATCCGCGAAGGGGTCACGGTGGTGCAGGAGCTGGTCGACGGCATCGCCACCCAGAGCGGTGAGGCCGCCGGCGTCATCGTCGGCGGCAACGTGCGAACGGCCGCCACCACGGTGCTCGCGGCGGGCGCGTGGAGCATGAAACTCGCTGCGAAAATCGGGCTCGCGCTACCCGTGAAAATTCGCGGCTATCAGATGGTGCTATCGATGCCGAGCCGTCGCGTCATTCAACCCACGATCACCGCGACCGGACGCGCGCTATCGCTCAAACAGCTCGTCACCGGCGCGTTCTTGATCGGCGGCGGCTTGGCGCTCGACGTCGACGAAGAGGCGTACACCTACAAGACGATCCGCGAAAATGTCGAGGATAATTGGGAGACGGCGCGGGCAATCGTGCCGGAGCTCGGCGCGACGATGCCGTCGACCGCCTGGGGCGGGCTGGAAAGCGAAGCGCACGACGGCGTACCGCTCATCGGCCCGGCACCTGGCATGAAAAATCTGTATGTCGCCGTCGGCTTCAGCGGGCACGGTTTTCAAATCGCGCCGGCCGTCGGCGATGCGGTTGCGCAAGCAATCCGCAGCGGTACGCAGCCCGAAGCGCTGCGCGAGCTCACGCCTTAGGCTGCCAGCGCAAGTCCGGTTCGCGTGCGGCCCGCGTTTCGTCGACGCGGCTGACGGGAGTTTGCTGCGGCGCTTGATGCGTGGCCGCGGGATCCGCATGCGCTTGCTCGATGACGTCGCGCAACGCCGCAATGAAGCCGTCCAGGGTTTCCTTCGATTCCGTTTCCGTCGGCTCGATCATGAGACATTCCGGGACGAGCAGCGGGAAGTACATCGTCGGCGCGTGATAGCCGCGATCGAGCAATGCTTTGGCGATATCGAGCGCGCGCACGCCGGTTTCGCGCTTGAGCGCTTGTGCGCTGGCCACGAACTCGTGACGGCACGGTTCGTCGTATGGAATCTCGAGCACGTCCTTGATTTTTGCCTTGACGTAGTTTGCGTTGAGGACCGCCAGCTGCGAGACGCGCGTCAGTCCATCGGCGCCGTTGGCGCAGACATAGGCGAGCGCACGAACCATGTGCGCAAAGTTCGACCAAAACGAGCGCATCGGCCCGATCGTCGACGGCAGGTTGAAGTCGAGCGAATAGATTCCGTCGCGTTCGCGTACGACCGGGACAGGCAAGAATTCGACCAGATGCTTCGCGACGCCGAGCGGTCCGGCGCCGGCGCCGCCACCTCCGTGCGGGATTGAAAACGTCTTGTGCAAGTTGAGGTGCATGAGATCGAAACCCATGTCGCCCGGACGGCTGTTGCCCATGAGCGCGTTAGCGTTCGCGCCGTCGTAATACATCAGGCCGCCGGCGGCGTGCACGATCTCTGCGATCTCCGCAATCGAATCCTCGAAAAGCCCCAGCGTGTTCGGATTGGTCATCATGCAGACCGCGGTGCCGTCGCCGACGGCCCCACGCAACGTTGCCGGATCGACGCGGCCACGCTCGTCGGATTGCAGCGAGATCACTTTGTAGCCGACCATCGCTGCCGAGGCGGGATTCGTACCGTGCGCGGTGTCGGGGACGATAACGGTCATCCGCCGCGTCTCACCCCGTTTGCGGAAATACGCTTTCGAAATCAGCAGCGCGGCCAGCTCGCCTTGCGCGCCGGCTGCCGGATTCAGTGAGAACGCTGCCATGCCGAATAGCGATGCGAGCGCGCGCTCCAGCTCCCACATGATGGCGAGCGCGCCTTGCGCGAGATCGTCCGGCACGAAAGGATGCAAGTCGCGCAAGCCCGGCAGACTCGCCATTGCATCGTTGATGCGCGGATTGTATTTCATCGTGCACGAGCCGAGCGGATAAAAGCCGGTGTCGATGCCGAACGAGCGCTGCGACAATCGCGTAAAATGCCGAACCACGTCGAGCTCGGAATTGTCGGGTAGCGGCAACTCGTCGCGGAGTGCCGCCTCCGGCAAATATGCGCCGGCGTCTTCTTCGTGATGCGGAAAGTAGGTGTTCGCGCGGCCGGGTTGGCCTTGCTCGAAAATCAGCGGCGCGGCCAGCGCATCAACCAGCCGCGGCAAATCTCTTGCTCCCCAGCGACGGCACGACGGCGCGAAGCCCGTCTGCCAACGCGTCGATCTCGCCCTGCGTCGTGACCTCCGTCGCGGTTATCAAAATCGCATCGTCGAGCTCGGGATAGAATCGGCCCAAATCCAAGCCGCCGAGCACGCGGCGTTTACGCAGGGCGGCGAGAACCTCGGCAGCCTTCGCCGGAACGCGCACCACGAATTCATTGAACGTCGCGCCGCTGAATGCGAGTTTGACGCCGCCGACGCCACAGACTGCGTCGCGCGTCTTCTTTGCCCGTGCGAGATTCTCCAGCGCGCAGTCGCGCAGACCGGTTGCGCCCATCGCTGCGAGGTAGATCGTCGCGATGAGCGCGCAATGCGCTTGATTGGTGCAGATGTTCGAGGTCGCTTTTTCGCGCCGAATGTGCTGTTCCCGCGCTTGCAAGGTGAGCACGAATGCGGCGCGGCCGTCGGCGTCCACCGTGCGGCCCACGAGGCGCCCCGGGATGCGGCGCATGTGATCCTTGGTGCACGCGATGAAACCAACGTGCGGTCCCCCGAAAGCTTGCGCGACACCGAACGACTGCGCTTCACCAACGACGATTCCGCAGCCCCACGCACGCGGCGCCCGGAGCACCGCGAGCGAAAGTGCTTCCGCCACGACGCCGATCTGCACGCATCCGGAGGCGACGACCGCCTGAGCTTCTTCTCGCGACAGGGTATCGACGACGCCGAAGAAGTTCGGCGACTGTACGATGACTGCGGCATAGGTTTTGCCCGAAAGTTGCTCGGCAAGCGCGCCAAAATCCGTGGCGCCGCTCGCCAGCACGTCGAGCTCGTCGACCGCGACGTCTAAACCCTCAGAATACGTTCGCAGCACGGCCCGATAATTCGGGTGAACGGCTTTCGATACGAGTAGGCGGCGGCGCCCGGTCGCGTTGACCGCCATGATCGCGCCTTCCGCGAGCGCGGTGGCGCCGTCGTACACCGACGCGTTCGCCAAATCCATGCCGGACAAAAGGCAGATATATGTCTGCCACTCGTAAATTGCTTGCAAGTAGCCTTGCGAGATTTCGGCCTGATACGGCGTGTACGAAGTCAAAAATTCCCCGCGCATCGCCAGCGCAGCGATAACCGGCGGAACGTAATGCCGGTAGACGCCGGCTCCGAGAAAACTCGCATGCTCGAGCGCCGAGTTACGCGCAGCAAGCGCGGCAAATTTGGATGCAATCTCGCTCTCCGGCATCGGACCGGGTATGTCGGCGAGCGCTTTCCGCAACGCCACTGCGTCGGGAACTTTCACGAGATCGGTCAGCTCGTTCGCGCCAACCGCCTCGAGCATCGCCCGAATGTCTGCGGGCGTGTGCGGCGTGTAGGTCACGTCGCCGGGGTTTCTAGTAATTCACGACAAACCCATTTAGGGAAAAGCTGCTATTCGTTCCGGTGCTGAGCATAACGCTTGCGCTCGCCGAGCTGGCCGGGACGGCAACGTATGCATAAGCGCCCAGGAGCACGTTGTACGTTTGCGGACTAGCTGGGCCGAGCGTGGCGAGCGGCGCCGGGCCGCTCAGCGTATAACTATCGCCGAGCTGATCCGTGTACGTCGTATGCAAATTGAGGCTGATGAATTGATATTGCGGCGTTGTTGCACCGGCGGTATTGCTCGCTGCGAGCGCAATGGCGAAGTCGTGCAGCAACGACTGCGCCGCAACGCCCGTTACGGTTTGCAGCTCGGGCCAGCTCGTTTGCGAACCGGCTTCCATCGCCTGGATGTATGCATCGCCGCCAAAACGGTCGTAGAGGTAACGCTGCAAGAGCCACGCAGGCGAATAGCACGTCGCGCAATTAAAGAGTGGCGCTCCGCTCCCGGACGCCATTCCGGCAAAACCGGCAACGCTATAATTCTGAGGAGCGGAAAGATACTCAGACGAGCGCAAAATGTTCTCTCCGTCGAGCCGTTGCGTTCCGCCGGTCGCGGCATTGATAGCGAAGTCTTGCGCCAGCATCGAAAGGCCTTCGTTGAGCAGCGCGTCTTCATATTGCGGCTGTGGTTGCAAGATCGCGTGATGCACGATGTTGACGAGATGCTGGTACTCGTGCGCGGGATGAACGATCGAATCTTCCCGCAAAACGTAGTCGAGGCTTCGCTGGTCGCCGTAGTATGCGAGCACGATCATCGGAGCTTGATTTGAGTGATACGTGCCGTTTTGCGCCGGCGTGCAACGGATGACGTTTTCCGGCATGAGGCTGTCGGCATCCATGTAGCCGCCGACGCTGATCTCCGTCGGCGCGACGTAGACGAAGTTGACGTGCGGGTCGGCCGGCACGATCCACATCGGCGAGCTTCCACCGTCGCGATTGCCGTTCGCATCGCAGGTCGCATACTGCGTGCGCAGGGAAGGCGCGCTTCCGTCCCACGATGCGCTGCCGAAGTGCGCGGCATCGCTCGCGATCGCCGTTTCGATGTTGCTCGCGACGGTGTTGAGCGCGCTTTGGTTTGAAAGTAAGGAGCTCAGGGACGTCTGCACCCAGACGTTCGCGTGCGCGGTTTGGACCGCCAGCGTTTCCGGAACCTGCTCGAACGTCACGCCCGCAACGCCGGGTTGGAAATTCTGCACCCAGATCGTCGCTTGCGATCCGACGGTCGACGGCAAGCTTTGCGCCGCGCGAGCTTCGCCTGCGCGCGTTCCAACGCGCTCGAGACTCGACAACACCGGTTTGAGGAGATCGGAGTTGCTCGGGCCATCGATCCATCCCTGAAGCTTTTGTGACTGTCCTTCGACTCCGCGTCGACCTGCGGTCGACGCTCCGCTCAGGATGACACTGCCATTTGTCACCCCGAGCGTAGCGCCGTAGGCGCGTAGTCGAGGGGCAGCGATCATGTATCCGGTCGTTCCGCTCGTTGGGTTCATCGTAAGCGTCAACGCGACGGATGAAACGCTTGCCGAGATGCTGCCAACGATCAGTGCGTCGGAAATGCCGGCGATGAGCGAACCGTTTGGATCTGCCGGCAACGACAATGTAACGCTGTCGGTAGACGGCGCAACAGCGGAAGCGGGCAGCGACACTGCGCTCGATCCGCCGCCGCCGCCGCACCCAGCCAACAACGACAAACCGGCCGCGAGAATAAGTGCGCGACGCACGCCCGCCTCTTAGAAGCGCAAGCCGCTGCCTCCCGGTTCGGTGAGGGGGCGAGCGTTAAGATTCAGCGTTTACCAGCTATTGTTGTACGAGGCTTTCGTATGCTTGCACGGAGAGCAAGCGACCTTTCTGCGCATCGCCGTTCGCGACTTTGACCTTGAAAAGCCAGCCGCCGGAATAGGGTTCGCGATTGACGACGCCCGGATCGGAATCGATCGCGCGGTTGATCTCGAGCACCTCGCCGCCCACCGGCGAAAAGAGATCCGAAACGGCTTTGACCGATTCGACGACGCCGGCGTTCGCAAATTGCTCGACTTTCGCACCGATCTTTGGCGCTTCGACGTACACGATGTCGCCGAGCGACTCTTGCGCGTAGTTGGTGATGCCGACCGTCGCAACGTCGCCGTCGAATTTCACCCACTCGTGTTCTTTGCTATAGAGTAAGTCCGCCGGATTCGCCATCGTTCTCCTATTTCTTACGCCGGTAAAACGGCAGCTTCACGACCGTCGCCGGCCACTGTTTATCCCGAATTTCGATCGCAATGCGCGTGCCGGGCTCGGCGGCGGGCGCTTCGACAAGCGCCGTGCCGATACTCTGGTTTCCGAGGGATGGCGCCGGGCTGCCGCTACGCACTTCGCCGGCGTCGCGTCCTTCCAAGAAGGCGCGATAGCCGCTGCGCGGCGGCGGAGCGCGTCCTTCCATGGCAAAGCCGGCGATGCGCGGATAGGCGCCTCCCGCTTGCTGCGCTTCGAGCGCGGCTTTGCCCGTGAAATTCGGCTTGTCGAATTTCACCGCCCAATTCAGGCCGGCTTGCAGCGGCGTGATGGTCTCTTCCAGCTCGTGCCCGTAGAGCGGCATGCCCGCCTCAAGCCGCAGCATGTCGCGCGCGCCGAGGCCACACGGCTCGAGCTCCTGCGGCGAGCCTGCTTCCAGCAATGCATCCCACAGCGCCGGCGCGCC
>JBOHTT010000237.1:0-7971 GCA_050733775.1 Vulcanimicrobiaceae bacterium | reverse complement strand
CTTGAAGAATGCGCTCCGGCGCGTCGGCTTCCCGCGACGCTAGCGAACGCAGCGTCGCAACGACCGCGCGCAGTGCGCGCGTGTCGACAGCTCGCGGCGGTTCGGGCGGCTCCGACGGCAACGAGATCTTCAGCGTTGCGAGACGCGCACCAATTGCGTCGCGCAATTCGGACGGCGCGGCGTCGATGCGGCGTGCGAATGCCGGGCTCTTCACGTAACGCGGAGCAGGAGACTGGAGCGTGGCGCCCACGAGCGCGATCAGCGAACGGCGGACGAGCGCTTCCACTTAGTGGCCTGTGACGCCGAGTTGCACAGTCGCCGCAACCCGAAGGGCTGCGCATCTTCGGGCGATCTGCGGCGTCACTCTTCGCTCGCAAAGTCGCGGCTTTTGTCGCTCATCGTTCCTTGCATCTCATCCCCGAAGATGTACAGCGGCACTGCGCATCCCGGCGTCACAGGCCACCTCGTCTTCAATTCGCGAGGCCTTCGCCCTTCGTTCGGGAAGGAGCGCGCGTGCGCAGGATTATCGTCGGCGTCTCGGGGGCCAGCGGCAGCGCATATGGCCTCGCGCTCCTTCGCGCGCTGCACGCCACGCCGGAGGTGGAGACGCACCTCGTCCTCTCCAAGCAAGCGCCGACGACGATCGCGCTCGAGATGCCTGGGAAGAACGCGTCCGACTTCGAGGCGCTCGCGGACGTCGTGCACCGCGAATCCGATTTGGCCGCCTCGATATCGAGCGGCTCGTTCCGCACGGACGGCATGGTCGTAATTCCGTGCTCGATCAAGACGGCGTCGTCGATCGCATATTCCTTTAACGATAACTTGATCGCGCGAGCGGCCGATGTGTGCTTGAAAGAGCGCCGGCGGCTGATCTTGGTCGTCCGCGAGACGCCGCTGCATCTCGGGCACCTGCGCACGCTAACGCAACTGGCCGAGATCGGCGCGGTCGTCCTACCGCCGATTCCGGCGATGTACGCGAGGCCGGCGAGCATCGAAGACATCCTCAATCACACGGTCGGCAAAGTCCTCGACCAACTCGATATCCAGAACGAGCTATTTACAAGGTGGAAGTAGCATGAGCAAGGTTTGGTTCATTACGGGATCTTCGCGCGGCTTCGGTCGCATCTGGACGGAAGCCGCGCTCGCACGCGGCGACAAGGTCGCGGCGACCGCGCGAAATACCGAGTCGCTGGAGTCGCTGGCCGGCTCGCATGGCAAGAGCGTGCTGCCGATTCAGCTCGACGTCACGAAAAAAACGGAGGTAGACGAAGCCGTCCGGCGCGTCCACGAAACCTTCGGCCGGATCGACGTGCTGGTCAATAACGCTGGTTACGGTTTGTTCGGAACGATCGAAGAAGTGAGCGAAGCGCAAGCTCGCGAGCAGATAGAGACCAACGTGTTCGGTGCGTTATGGGTCACGAAAGCGGTAGTACCCATCATGCGCGAGCAGCGGTCGGGGCGCATCGTGCAGATCTCATCGGTCGCCGGCGTTCTCGCGAATGCCAATCTCGGAATGTATCATGCATCGAAGTGGGCGCTGGAAGGCTTCTCGCAGGCACTGGCCGTCGAGATGCGCGAATTCGGCGTCAAGGTGACGATCGTCGAACCGGGCGGTTTCACGACTGAGTGGGGCACCACGTCCGCCGTTTGGGCGGAGCCGCTTCCCGCCTACGAGCCAATTCGCGAAGCGCATGCAGCGCGGCGCGCAAAGATGCGGCGCGGCGATCCGCAAGCAACGGCTCGAGTCATGTTCGAGCTCGTCGATATGGAAGAACCGCCGCTGCGCGTCGTCTTCGGAAGCGGCCTAGTCGATGCACTTAAGACCGAATACGAGAAGCGCGTTGCGGTTTGGGAAGAATATCGCCGCCTTGCGGAAGAATCGCAAGGCGGCGAACTCGTTAGCTAATCTAGTTGCCGCCCTGGTCCAACCGAACTAAGCGCAACGCATCGTGCTCGCGCCACTCAGTCGCGAACTTCGTCGGGTCACTTTCTGCCTCGGTTGCATGCTCGGAGGTCCATTGTGGATCTTCCAGATTTGCAACCGTTTCAATGCGAGTTATGCCGGTATAGGCTGCGTCGGCGGAAGCGTCTTGCGCGGACGCCGCCAATGGCACGATCGAAACGATCGACGCGGCGACGAAAGCGATTTTCATCAGTTTCTTCATATGGGGTCCTATCTTTGAGATGGCGCGACATACTCTACACGTTAGCGTGCAGCGACAGCGCGCGGACGAATCAATGCAGCGAGGCGAGCACGTTCGCGTTTTATCGTTTGCTGGTTTTCGTCGCCGATCACAGCAACGTGAAATCCAAGCCGATTCATGCGCTCGCGGTGTGCAGTGATGAGCACCGTTGTCTCCACGTCGGATGCTGTCGAAACATATTCGCACGTAGTACCTTCGGTTGGCAGCAAGCGCACCGGGGTAGCGACGACTGCACCGATCTCGGTTTCCGTCAACACCGAACATGGAAGGCCGGCTACGACTTTACTCGGATCGCGTCGCGGTCCGAAGACGAATACCGTACCTATTACTACCAGTAGCGTCACGATCGCGACGATCTGAGAATTCCCTGAGACCTCTGGAGCGTACGGGGTATTGCCGAAATCCTGATTGCGTTCGTGCATCGCGCTCAGTGTCGCAGACGCTGGACGTAATTACCTATTGCATTTGTCCGAGAAATGCTTAAATTCTCTTAATCGCCGATGGCATACTTTTCCGCGAGCGCAAGATCGGTTTTGCGGTCGACGTTGAACGCAAGATCCGGTTCGACGACAATCGCGCGAACGGTATGGCCGAGAATCGTTGAGGCGCGCTCTTCCGCGGTCGGAATCGAGAGACCGCGGAAGACAAAACGCAAGACGACGTCCCAACCGAACGCGCGCGCGAGTTTGAACGGGCTCTTGCGCGCGGCGGCGAGATTGTCGAGAAAGCGGCGCAGCGCCGGCATGACGCGCGGACGGATGCCGAAAACCGCGCTGCCGCAATAGACGCCCTCGCGCATGCGCGCCCACGTGTGCGGCACGCCGGGATACGCGCGTTCGTGCGCGCGACGCTCGGCAATCCCGTAGACGAGGTCCGCATCGCTTGCGGCTAGTGCGTGCACGAATTCGCGTAAACTCTGAACGGACAGCAGCGGCGCATCGGACGTGACCATGAGCATCATCGCATTAGGATCGCTTTCAGCCAGACCGCGCTCCACACTTGCGACGATCTTCTCGCCGGCGCTTCGCCGCTCGTCGGCGAGCGCGAGCGCAGGATCGTCGAGTGCGTCGGCAGGCGCAACGACCGCGATGCGCTCGATCTCCCCAACGTCGCGCAGCGTGCGCAATACGCGCGCCACCATCGGCGTGCCCCCGACGGCGACGAAGGCTTTGTTAATTGCGACCGTTCCGTCGCAAACCGCATCGCGACGCCCGCCCGCGAGCACGAGAGCGTTCAGCGCGATACCCGCTCGCGGCGCCAGCTCTCGGCATGGTGCAGCGGCACGACGCGCGTCTTGAACGATGCCAGACGCGATGCGATCGATTGCGCTTCTTGCTGCGTCTCCGCGAGCGCCATACAGCTCGAGCCGCTGCCGCAGAGTGTCGCAAGTCGCGCTCCGGCATTCCGCAGCGCCTGAAGCGACGCTCCGATTCGCGGCTCGTGCGACGCGATCACCGGCTCGAAGTCGTTCGTCGCGGCACGGACCGCCGCGTCGAAATCCGATCGCTGAACGGCTTCAACTGCAAGTAAGCTTGGCGACGAGTTGCGAGGCCGCGGCGCGTATTTGGAACCGCGTGCCGCATCCAGCGCCTCGTACGCACGAGCGGTTGCAACCGCAACGCCCGGCAGCACGACGACGGCCCACCATTCGGGTAACGCACCCAGCGCGGTCACGCGTTCGCCGGTTCCTTCTACGAGGGCGCCCGTTTCGACGAGAAAGAACGGAACGTCGGATCCGAGCGAACGCGCGACGGCGACATAGTCGCAGTCGCTCACGTCGCCGAACGCACCGAGGGCGGCCGCGCTTAAAATCGCCGCTGCGTCACTGGAGCCGCCGCCGAGGCCGCCGCCGGCAGGAATGTTCTTGACGAGTGTGACCTCGAGTGCCGGCGCAATGTCGAGCGCGCGAAATGCGCGCACGATGAGGTTGCTTTCGTCCGCAGGCGCGTCGCCTTCGACGAGGAAGGCGAAGCGCTCGGCCGGTTCCCAACGAATTTCATCGTAGAGCGCGAGCGGAAGCATGACGCTGCGCAGGCCGTGGTAGCCGTCCGCGCGCGGCGCGAGGATTTCCAATGTGAGATTCATTTTCGCGGGCGCTCTCGGTGCCCCAGGGTGCAGCATTCAGGAAACCTCGTTCGGAGGGAGGCCGCGGGCCTCCGCTCGCGTAGCATGCGAGCAATGGGGCCGGTCTACGATGCGCAGCGCAACGAGTTTTGCGCGTACGTGTTATCGGAATCGCAAACGCCGTTCGGTTTGACGCTCGGTAACTTCAAGACGTTCGCGACCGCGACGCCCAAAGGCGGCGTGCGCGGGCTATGGGATGCCGATACCGACCAAATCATTTTCGGCAACCATCAGATCGCCTACCGCGTGCAAGGCGGAACGACGCATTTCCCGCACCAGATCTCGCGCGAATTCACCTTCCTTCCCTACGCTCAAATTTCGGAGTTCGTGCTCGACGGGAAGGTCGCGGTCACCGAAGCCTTCTACGTGCCGCACGGACCAAAGCACGATCGTTTGGTCGCGTTCGTCGTGGACGTCACGCTGCACAATCCCGGACGCGAGCCGGTGACGGTCAGCATCTTTCCGTGGTCGTTGCTGATCGGCCAGCGTTTTTACGGCGAGCCTGAGAAAGAAGTTCGTGCCGGTGTCGTCGACCGATTCATGCGGTCCGTCAATGAAGAAACGGGCGCCGTCAGGTGGTGGGGCGCGTCGCGGCAACCCGATGCCGCCGTCGTCGCGTTGCGCGAGCAAGTGCTGCTGCACGGCATGCAGCTGGGCCGGCTGCTCGAGCGCGAGCATCTCGACGAAGTGACGCCGCAACTTGCCGAATACGTGAGCAACCGCATCTTCGGCGCTTTCGAATATTCGATCAACGTTGCGCCGGGTGCGCGAGAACACTTGCGGCTCGCCGTCGTCTTCAATCGCAAAGGCGATTCGCTCGCGCGACCGGCACTCGAACAGCTGCTCGGTGATGCGGCGGCGTTACACGAGACGCAGCGTTATTACGCAACAAAGCTCTCGACGGCACGTTTCATGACGCCTTCACCGGAGATCTCGCGCGGCGTGGTCTGGGCCAAAGCCAATATGCTGCGCATCGTCAAAGAATATCCGCATGGTTGGGGTGCGACGAACTCTCCGCCGTCGGATATTTTGGTGTCGCGCGACACGTCGTGGTTCGTCCACGGCTTCGACTATTTTCTTCCGGAATTTTCGCGTGACGCGCTGGGAGTCTTCAACCAATTCATCGAGCCGACGGGTCAAGTTGTCGAGTACGTGCGTGGCGTGAGCGGCTTCAAAACGTCGTACGAGCTGAACATCAACGACGATACGCCGCTGCACATTATCGCGCTGTTGCACCATTACAACGTAACCCGCGACGACGAATGGCTCAAATCGGTTTTCCCGCTTATCGTCAAAATCGCGGACTATATCCTTTCCCAACGGGATAACAACGGTTTGGCATTCTGCCATACCTCGGGCGTCGATCTATTCGGGATCAGCTCGTGGCGGAACATCATCCCGTATTACACGCTGGCCGGAGCCGTGACCGAGATCAACGCCGAGTGCTATTTTGCGCTCGAGGCGGCGGCGGTCTGCGCGGCGATCGTCGGCGACAACGCAACGTGGGAGCGCCTTTCCGAGGAGGCGACGAAATTTCGTGAAGCCATTCGTAAGATGCTGTTCAACGCCGACACCAACGCGTTCGTGCTCAACTACGATCAGAACCACAATTATCAGGACAACTTTACGGCCGACGAAGTCTTTCCGGTGCTTTTTCGCTGCGCCGAACCGGACGAAAGCCGCGCGATTTTGCGGCGTCTTTCGGAAAGCGATTTCGTCACGCCGGTCGGTTTGCGCACGATATCCATCGGCGACGGCTGGTATTTCCCATCGCACGGATTCGGTTTGCTCGGCGGCGTCTGGCCAGATCTCACGTTGTGGTTCGCCGTCGCACTCGCCCGCTACGGAATGCCGGACGAAGCCGTTCATTGGCTGCGCGCCATCTATCACGCCGTCGAGGAAGGCTCGCAGCGCAACGCGGTGCCCGGTGAATTTCCTGAATGGTTCGACGGCGGCTCGCTCACGAACCGGGGCATGTACATGTCGCCGTGGACGGGCGCCAAGTATTTGTGGGCCGTCGCTGAAACGATCATGGGCCTCGACGGTTATCGCACGAGCGGCCGTTTTCACATCGCGCCGATTCTGCCGCACGATTTCCTTTGGGCTGCCGCGGTGCGCGTGCACTGGGGCGGACGCTTGTGCACGTATGTAATCGACGTGCGCGGGCAAACCATCTACGGAGACATGCGAGAAGCTTCGGCAGACGAGCCCTACGCCGTCGTGTATGCGGGCCGCGACGTCAGCGACGAGATTACGACATCGCCGCCGGAAGTCGGGGCTATCGCTTTCGAGGACGATGCCGGGAGCGTGCGCATCTTCCTGTGTAATTGGAACGACCGCATTCGCAACGTCTCTTTCGAATTTCGGGGTCACACGCATCGGCGGCGCTTGTACGCCGGTGAGTTGACCGAGATCTCGATCGGCACGCCGCAGGTCGTCGATGCCTTGCCGGTCGACGGCCAGGTGACGATCCCCGAGCGCGTCTGATGAAGCGCCCGCGCACGTCGCTCTTCCTCTTCATATCAGGCATCGTGCTCATCGCGTCGATCTTCGTCGGCGAGCGGATGGGCGAGCACGTATTGCGCCGGACGACCGAAACGACGGCGGTGGTCCCCGAAGCTGCGACGCCGACTCCCCAAGCGACGGTCGGGGAAAGCGGTCCCATCGTCGATTGGCACCGCTTACAGGTCGTCACCGTCGCAACGGACCCAGGCTTCCCCGATCCGCGAGTCACCAAGCCGACACCGACGCCGACGCCCAAGCCGAGCCCGACGCCGCCACCGCCTACGCCTGCGACGCCCACCCCGCCGCCGGCGGGAAGCCCGACTCCGTCGCCGGCCGCTTCAGGCAGCACGCAGGGTATTCCGTCGTACGCGGTCCCGACGCCGCCAGGCTTCCAGCCGCCGCCCGGCGGCGGAGGATAGAATCCCGCGCATCTGTGCGTGCCGTGTGGTAGTCTAGGAGCTTCGGAGGACGAAAGAACACCGTGGATCGTACCGGAACAAATACCGTCAAGCGCGGGGCCGCGCAAATGCTCAAAGGCGGCGTTATCATTGACGTCACCGATGCCCAGCAAGCGGTGATCGCGCAAGAAGCAGGCGCGGTCGCAGTGATGGCGCTCGAACGCGTGCCCGCCGACATCCGTAAAGAAGGCGGCGTCGCCCGCATGAGCGACCTGAAAAAGATCCGCGAGATCATGGATGCCGTCACGATTCCGGTGATGGCCAAGGCGCGCATCGGACACTTTGCGGAAGCGCAAGTGCTGCAAGCAATCGGCGTCGACTGGGTCGACGAGTCCGAAGTCCTCACGCCAGCCGATGAAAAGTATCACATCGACAAAGAAAAATTCACGATCCCCTTCGTGTGCGGAGCGCGCGACTTAGGTGAAGCGCTGCGCCGGATCGCCGAAGGTGCGGCAATGATTCGCAGCAAGGGTGAAGCCGGCAGCGGCAACATCGTCGAGGCTGTGCGCCATATGCGCGACATTCGAGACGGCATCGCGCAGCTCGCAGCCGTTCCGCACGAAGAGCTTGTGGCGCGTGCGCGCGATCTCGGCGCTCCTATCGAAATCGTTCGCGAGGTTGCAAAGGCCGGACGACTGCCGGTGGTGCTGTTCTGCGCGGGCGGCGTTGCAACGCCGGCC
>JBOHTT010000236.1:0-5184 GCA_050733775.1 Vulcanimicrobiaceae bacterium | reverse complement strand
CGGTTATGTACGCGATCATCGAGACCGGCGGCAAGCAGTATAAGGTCTCTGAGGGCGACGTCATTCGCACGGACCTCGTCGATGCCGAGCCCGGCAAGCCGGTAACGTTCGACCGCGTCGTTCTTGCGGGCGGCGACGACGTCGTCGTCGGAACCCCCTTAATCAAGGGCGCCAAAGTGATCGGCTCCGTCCTACGGCAAGGCAAGGGCAAGAAGATTTTGGTCTTCCGCTATAAGTCGAAGAAGCGCGTACGCAAGCTCAACGGTCATCGCCAGCGGTTCGCCGAGGTCAAGATCGAGAAGATCACGCTCCCGTAAGGGCATGGTCGACGTGAAATTTTCAGTGGACAGCCGGGGCCGGCTGTCTTCTGTTTTTGCGACGGGCCACGCCGAATTCGGAGACTTTCCGAACGACGTGGTGTGCGCGGCGGTCTCCGCAATTCTGCAGGCCGCATACGCGGGTTTGCAAGACGTCGCCCACTTGCAATTCGACGGAACGCGCGTTTCGGGCCGCATGGAAATCCCCATTCCGGCAGCGGCACGAGACCGCGCGGACGTCTCGGCGATCGTCGAGACGGCGGCGATTTCGCTCGAGCAGCTGGCGCATCAATATCCCGACCACTTGCGGGTCATGCGCACCGTCGAGTCGTAACCGTCGCCTACGCGGGCGGGTACAACGTTGTACCGAAAGGAGACCGCGTGACGAGCGATACGATGAAGCAATACAACGGCCAGAACGACGACAAGCAAGAGGTACCCAACGGTGAGGCCGGCCGCGCCGTTCTCGTCGGTTTGCTCGGTGGTCTCGTTTCCGCCGCGGGATATCTCGTCTATCAGCGGCTACCTGAGGAACAGAAGCGCCGCATTCAAGTCCAGGTGCGAGGGCTCATCGAGTCGCGTCTCAACGAGATCCGGCAGAACTTCAATATCTAGGGGCTAAAACTCGACCGGTTCGGCGACTTTCTTCGGCGCCGGCGGCTCTACGGCGGGCTCGATTCCCGGCAGCATCGGCTCGTCGGATTGGCCGTTTACGACCGTCACCGGATCGGTAACTGCCTGGTCGTACGGCGACGGGACGGCTTCCAGGTGAGGCCGCTCGGGCTCGTCCGCAGCACGCTCCATCTCGCGGATGAATTGCTGCGAAGTATTCTGTACGTCGCGCATAACGGAGCCGACTTTTCGGGCGACCTTCGGAAGTTGTTCGGGACCAAAAACCAGGAGCGCGACCGCCCCGAGGATCGCGATATCAGCAGCCGAGAGCATTTTCGGAGGGCATCTTTCGGCCTCTTGGCGAACGGGACCCGTCCGCCGACGCACGATGAAGATCATCTACACGCGCGGGAACCGGACTGAGACACTCGCCTCGATCGCTACGCTCCGCAAGATACTCAACCGGTTCATCGCACACCGAGTGTTCTACGAAGTGTCGAGCCGAAATAAGCGCGGACACGAATTTTTCTCTGCCAAAAATACGTTCGTCGTCGGGACGATCGAGATCGTGAATCGCGATTATCTGACGATCACGATCTTCGACGCACATAACTCGAGCCACTCGATCGAGATTCTCAATCCCGCAGCGATGCGAATTTACGACGACACGCTCGGCAAAGGTTTCGCGGTGTCGTTCCTCAGCGAAGCGCCGGGGGGTGTGGAGTCGCGGTGCTATCTGCGTGACGAAGGCGACGAGGGAGACGAGATCAAGTCGGACAGCGCGCTCGAGCGCATCACGTTGCCGCAGCTCTTCGAGTATCTCGAAGAGATCACGCACGTCGACGCCATTGGTAAACCTTCGCCCTAAAAACTAAAACGAACTGATTGGGTGCAGTGCGAGGCGCGGGAGGGCGAAGTTTGCAAGCGCAAATGAGCTGTCCCGCAACGAAGCAATGCGCTAAATCAGGCGTTTTAGAGCGCGAAGACTTTTTCGGCGACCATAGCCGGCTGATGGCCGAGTATAGAAAGTAGTCCGCGGTCGCGGTTCGATTCCGAAACGTATGCCTTCGCGAGATGTTTCGGCAAATACGCGCCGGCTTGCACGCGTCGCGAGCCTTCGAGAAAGATCTCGTACGAATCTTGGTCGAGCCACTTGCCGTCTTTACCGTCGGGCGTGCGAATGACCAGCGAGCGATAAATCGGGAACGGCGCCCGTTGCGCGTCGGGATCGCGTAGCTGCTCCGGCGGACGGCGGCGCGGCGCTGCCGTTTCGGCCCGTTCGCGCTCGATGAGCTGCCCCAAGCGCGGTCCAATCGTTTCGTCGTCGAGCAGAGCCAACAGGATGTGCGGCGGCTGCACGAACTCGGCGCTTGCGGCGAGGGCGTACGTGACGGCCTGACGCATAACGGCCATCAGCTCGCGTGAAAGGACCATCTGGTTCGCGGGCATAGACGTTATGTGCGCCGGAAGAGGCCTCGACCCTCTAGGCGATGCGCAACTCTGAGCTCGCGCACAGCTTCACTGCGGCGGCCGGCTCTACGGTAGGCGACGGCGAGATTCAAATGCGCGACGGCATAGCGATCGTCAGCACGGATCGCCGCCTCGTAATAGACGATCGCCTCGTCGAGCACGCCGTCTTCGAACAACAGATTTCCGATATTCGCAAGCGCGGGCGCATAGCGGGGCGCGAGCTCGAGCGCCGCGGTGAAATCGCGCAAGGCATCGTCACGGCGACCGAGCCGAACGTATGCCACGCCGCGCTTGTTCACGACTTGCGCTCGCTCGTCGTTGCTCGTGGCGGTATCGAGCAACGCCGTGAAATCCCCAAGCGCGCCCGATGCGTCGCCGCGCTCGAGCCGCCGGACGGCTTGCGCAAAAGGGTCGCCCGCGCGCGCGCCCGGAGCGCGCAGGGCGGCGAGAAGTCGGCGAAACGCGAACATCAGTCTTTGGAAATGCTAACCGTCGATGTGATAACGCTCTTTCCGGAGATGTTTGCGCCGGCAATCGGCTTATCGATAGTCGGGCGGGCGGTCGAGCGCGGGCTCGTGACGGTGCAGCTGCATCATCTCCTCGACTCCTGCGAAGGGAGCGAGCGCGCCGACGACACGGCCTACGGCGGCGGTCCGGGAATGGTGCTGCGCCTCGAGCCGCTGGCGCGCGCGCTCGACGGCATCCTCGGCGCTGCGACGGAAAACGAACGGCGCGCGATCGTCCTGACGACACCGGCGGGCAAGCAATTCGTGCAGGACGATGCCGAGCGGTTTGCCGGTCTCGATCGCCTGGTGTTGATCTGTGGCCACTACGAAGGCGTCGACCAGCGGCTGGGGAGTCTCTACCCGCTCGAAGAGCTCTCGCTGGGAGATTTCGTGCTGACCGGGGGCGAGATACCCGCCCTGGCGGTGCTCGATGCCACGGTCAGATTGCTGGAAGGGGCAATCAGCCCCGACTCGGCCGCGGGCGAGGCCTTCGCGACCTCGTACACGCGCCCACCCCGCTTCCGGGGCGTTGCGGTGCCTGACGTCTTACTCTCGGGGGACCACGCCAAGATTGCCGCGTGGCGCCGCGAAGAGTCCCGCCGGCGAGCCACCCGGCGCCGGAATTCGCAGTAGACGCGCTTTTCCGGCTCTGTTACAATACGGCGGTTGCGCGGCCCATATAGCGCTTGGGACCTTTCGCGCGTCGCCGAACTAGCTTGCAGAGAGCGTCATGAACGTCATCGGTCTTCTCGAAAAAGAGCAGGAAAAATCGTCCACCCCCGAGTTGCGGCCGGGCGACACCGTCAAGGTGTATTCGAAGGTGATCGAGGGCGGTAAAGAACGCACGCAAATGTTCGAAGGCGTGGTAATCGGCCGCAAAGGTCGTAGCTCCAACGAGGCAATCGTCGTTCGGCGCGTTTCGCACGGCGTCGGTGTTGAAAAATCGTTCTTGCTGCACAGCCCGCGCACCGAGCGGATCGAGGTCAGCAAGCGTGGCGCAGTCCGCCGCAGCAAGTTGTACTATCTGTCGGAGAAGGTCGGCCGCGCCGCACGCATTCGCGAGAAGAGGACGAACAAGGCCTCCGAGCAGGCCGAGTAGCAGCGCGTGACCCCGCTCGAGCTCTTCGGGCTAATTTGCCTCTTTGCCGTCGTGCGAGTCGCCATCAGCTTGCGCCCGCAAGTCGCGGCGGGAGGTTCGAGCTCCAGCGCACCGTCGGCGACGACGATTTTGCGCGAGTATCTCGATGCATTTATCGTCGCGGGACTGGTCGCGTTATTCCTCATCACGTTTGTCGTACGGACGTTTTACATTCCGTCCGGCTCGATGGAACCGACGCTCCAGATTCACGACGTGCTGCTCGTGAACGAATTCGAATATCGCTTCTTCCCGCCACATCATAGCGACGTCGTGGTGTTCGAGCCGCCGATCGATTCCACCAACGATTTCATCAAGCGGCTCGTGGGCGCGCCGGGCGATACGCTTCGCATCCAAAACGGCATCGTCTATCGGAACGGGCAAGCTCTCAGCGAACCGTACGAGGCGCAGAAACCCAACTACAATCTGCAGATTCGCAACTATAACATCTACGTCGACGGCCAGCCGCTGGATCCGACCTTCGCAAACGTTCCGCCGAAAAGCGCGTGGAGCGCACCGGACCGTATTCCGGCCGGCTACTACTTCATGATGGGCGACAACCGCAATAACTCGGAAGATTCGCACATTTGGGGTTTTGCGCAAACCAGCGGAGATTTCGCATCCGGGCCGCTCAAGGGTAAGCCCGCGCGCTTTACCGGGCATGCGTTTTTGATCTTTTGGCCGCCTAACCGAATCCGAATACTACATTAAGGAATAGGCGGAAAAGCGGCGAAAGAGGATTCGTGCTCTCCCAACCGTCCGTTCGATTGGCGAGACTGCGTCGAGGAGTCGTTGCAGCAAGTGAAGTCCTCGTCTTGGCGCTCCTCGGAGCAGCCTTCTTCTTCCGCCTCCCGCAGGTCTCGGGTTTCTCGATGGAACCGCGGGTTGGAGCCGGCGAATTCGTTGTCATCGATACGTTGACGTATCGCTTCGGAGCCGTGCACCGCGGAGATATCGTTGCGTTTCGGCACGGCCTCGCATCGGAAGCGTACCTCAAGCGCATCATCGGTCTGCCGGGCGATCGCGTCGCGATCCGCCACGGTGTCGTGTTAATTGACGGAACGCCGCTCGCGGAGCCGTACGTCCGATATCGGGACGACGGCAGCCGGGAGGCAACGACCGTGCCGGCCGGCCGGTATTACGT
>JBOHTT010000235.1:0-20196 GCA_050733775.1 Vulcanimicrobiaceae bacterium | reverse complement strand
GTCTACCAGCAGCGCCCGCCTCACGCAGCGCGGGCAACCCGAGCGGTGTACGCGGCATGCCGGGACCCGTCGGCAGACGGCACGTACTGTCAAATGGCCCGACGTTCGTAAATCGTACGACTTGCAGCAGTGACTCGACCCGGAATCTCCCTTGCACCCTGACCGCCACAATCGCCACAGGCGATATTGGCATCGTGACGGCGGCAGTTTACAACGGTGCTGCGGTCTCGATCAGTTCGATCACGAACGCGACCATCGTCGACAACGGAGGCGGGGGCTCGAACAACGTCCTTGCCGCAGCATGGGTCGGTGCGGGAGTCTCGTCCATCACCGTCAATACATCCGCGGCCGGATCGCATGTCTATGTTGAGGTCGATGAGTACTCAGGAATCGATACGACCACGCCAGTCGACAAGCATACCGCACCAGTTGGTGTAGCCTATGCGGCGACCTGCTCACCCAGCGCGCTCACACCAACGCAGGCCGGCGACCTTGCAGTCGAATACATCGCAAATTTCACCAACTCGTCCAGCCCCGTGCAGGGCACGTATTCGACCGCTCCGTCGACGACGACCGCGATTGAAGGGAACGCCGGCGGCGGTATCCTTGCGCTCGAAGGCTCGTCGAATTACACGGGCACGAGCGCGATCACCGGAACGTGGGCTTGGAGTACGGCGCAAGAGGAGCAATGTGGATTCCTTCTGCTCAACCCGGCGAGCACGACACTCGTGCAACGAACGGCCTGCAGCAGCGACGCGACCCAGAATCTCCCTTGCACCCTGACCGCCACGATCGCCACAGGTGACATTGGCATCGTGACGGCGGCAGTTTACAACAGCTCTGCGGTCTCGATCAGTTCGATCACGAACGCGACCGTCGTCGACAACGGAGGTGGCGGCTCGAACAACGTCCTTGCCGCAGCATGGGTCGGTGCGGGAGTCTCGTCGGTCACCGTCAACACATCCGCGGCCGGATCGAGCGTCTACGTCGAGGTCGATGAGTACTCAGGGATCGACACGACCACACCCGTCGACAAGCATACTGCACCAGTTGGTGTAGCCTATGCGGCGACCTGCTCGCCCAGCGCGCTGACACCGACGCAGACGGGCGATCTCGCGATCGAATACATCGCGAATTTCACCAACTCGTCCAGTCCCGTGCACGGCACGTATTCGACCTCTCCGTCGACGACGACCGCTATTGAAGGGAACACCAGCGGCGGCATCCTCGCGCTCCAAGGCTCGTCGAATTACACGGGCACAGGCGCGATCACCGGAACGTGGACGTGGAGTGCGGCGCAAGAGGAACAATGCGGGCTCCTTCTACTCAACCCGACGGGCGTGACGCCGACACCAACGCCTTGGCCGACGGCCTCCTGGTCGGACGCGAACTACGTCAATATTCAAAACTCGGCACCGTGGCCATAAAATTTCCGGCCGTACTGCGCCAACTCTACTCCCAAGTCCGCGGCGCCGTGTCCGTGGAACGATCCGCTGCCGGATAATCCGAGTCACGTCGTCTCCAACAGCAGCTCGCTAATCAGTGGACTATTTTATTTCGGCAACTCAGAGGAGTGGCCAGGCCAGTACGCGGTTAACGAGGACTTTAATCATCCGGTATATCTGGCCAAGAGCACCGACCCACTCGTCACCGTCACGTGCAACACTTACTGTAATGGGCTCGCACAGGGCGGCTCGGCGTCCTTCAATGTGCCGGCATACGCCGCGCCAGCAGGCGACGACGATATGACGGATGGCTCACTCGACCGCCATATGGGCGTTATTGAGCCGGATGGCACCGAGTATGACATTTACGACGGCAGTAACACGAACTGGATTAAGGGTGCGACAACGAACACCGTTGTCGGACTCGGCATCAACAGCGTCCTGGGCGACGGATCGAAGAATCCGGAAACCGACGCAGCAGATCTCGCTGCTGGCATCCCGCGATTCGATGAGATGGCGAATGGCGTCATCCCGCACGCGATCTTCGCAAGCGCTGCTTGTGTCTCGAGTACGCCGGTCTATCCGGCCACGGCGAATAGCCAAGGCTTGCTCTGCTCGAATGGGCAGACCGCGCCGCCTATGGGATCGCGCTTACAACTCACCCTCACCGACTCCCAGATCGACAATCTCGCTGTCGACACATGGATGAAGGCCGTCCTGCACGCAATGCATGACTACGGCATTTACATCGCTGACACCAGCGGGTCAACGGCCAATGGTCTTTCGTTCCGCTTCGAGAGCCAAACACAGTATTTCGTCTCGAACAACAGCTGCAATGGCAATGCCACGACGAGCTCCGACCCGCCGTCGTGCTATCCAATCACGCAAACGATTATCAATGACGTCTCAACGATGGACAGAGGGTCCTTCCTGACGGGCGGCTGGTCTGCTAATCTGCGTGTCGTAGATCCCTGCTATGCCGCAGAGAATTGTCCGACGTATCCGTGACTCTACGATTCCGGCATGCGTGCCTGAAGCGAACCAACGAGTCGCCCCGCGACGTTGCGTACCGGCGGCTCGCGAAAGGCGGCGAGCGCATCTAGCAGACGTCGATCGATTGCTTCCAGCCGCTCGAGGATTGCGAGAGCTGCCGGCGGAGCGGCCCGCCCGTTGCCGTCGACGACCTTGAGCACGAGGCCCATGCGCTGAGCCACGAGCGCGCTGGCGTGAACGCCTTCGGCGCCGCCTTTACCGATGATCGAACCACTCGACGCCGAAATCAACGCGGTATCGAACCTGCCGGTGCCCGAGACTTGCCATGGAAACGCCGCCATTGCGGCACGAGCGCGTGCGAGCGCATCCCGATCGCGCGCGTCCAAATCTTCGAGCGTCGCGAGCCGCGCGAACGCGTGAGCGGCGCGACGAAGGCTGGTTGCGAATACGGGAATGCCGCATCCGTCGACGGCGATACGCTCCGGCGGTAACGGTTCGCGGATCGCACGTTCGCAAAGTGCGAGAATCTCACGTTGCACCGGATTGTCGGGTTCGAGATACGTATCCAGCGGCGCGCCGATGTGTTTGGCGAACGCCAAAATACCTGCGTGCTTTCCGGAGCAATTGTTATACAACGCGCTTGGCGTGCCGCCGCATCGCAACGCCGACGAATCGATCTGCGCTTTGCGCAACATCGAGAGCACGCCCTCGATATGCTCGGGTTCGGCTGCATGCGAGGCACACATCAACGCCAGTTCGGCGTCGTCGAACCCGAAGGCATCGACCGCGCCGGCGCGCACCGCGGCAGCCGCGATGAACGGCTTTGCCGCCGAGCGCAGATAGACCGGCACGTCGATGGTCCCGAACTCCAGGAGCGTGCGTCCCGAGGCGTTCACCGCGCACGCGGCGATTCGATGCCGCGACTCGAGACAGCGTCCACGGAGGACGTCGATCATCGGCACGCCCTCGAGCTTTGCGGCAGGCTGCATCCCGCCCGGTTCGCAACCACACGGCCATCGCCTTCGTTGCTGATGACGATGCAGCGCGCCGCTCGCCTTTGGATTTTCATCATCGTTGCCGTCGCCGTCTACGCGATCGCTCTGAGCAACGACGTTTACGTTATCGCATCCCCACCGGCGCTCAATCTTCACGTAGTCATAAGAAAAGCCGAGAGCATCGTGGCGTTCACGGCCGTCGCATTTGCCGCCGCGTGGTGGCTGGGCTCGCGCCGGCAATTGCCGGCGATTCTCATTTTCGGAGCAGCGACTTACAGCGGCTTAATCGAGCTCGGTCAGCGCATCTGCGGATCGCATGAGTCTTGGCAAGAATCGCTGTTCGACGTGTTTTGTGGCACGCTTGCCGGTTATATCGTCGCCGCCGTAATGCTCTTCGTTGCTCGGCGCCGTTCGAGGGCCGATCGCACGCCCTGATATTTACGATAGAACTCAGAGCGCCACGTTAGAGTCACGTAGTCAATCGGTTCAGCGCCAAGCGATTCCTTGAAGCGATCGACGCCGACGAGTCCCTCGTTAGCGCCAAGATTGTACCAGTGCATGCCGCGCTCGGCTGAGGCCCTGATCATTTCGACATTCAGCAAATTGCTTGGACGCAACGACGAATACTCGCCGCGCATCGCGGCGGACCAGAAGAAAGCCTCCGTCGAACCGTACATCATAACGCCGCCGGCGATCGCCTCACCGTCGTACCGCGCGATCCAAATCTCCACATCGTCTCCGCCGAATTCAACCAGCGCGTCGAAAATGATTCGCGGCAGATGCGGTCGCGAAAGCCCCCAGCGCCGCGCGGAGTCCTCAAGCAATCGGTAGTACACGTCCACTGCGCCCGGCTCGCGTTTCACCGTGACGCCTTTACGTACGGCCTGGCCCGCCATTCGTCGCGCCACACCTTTGAAGCCGGCAATCGCGGCTTCCGAACCCGCGCGAAGATCGATGACGGCCGCTTGATGGGCGACAGCCTCGCAACCCTCGACCGTTCCATATCGCGCAAGCGGCCACAGCGTGCAAGTGAAGTCGTCGCAGCCGTTTCGTTCGATGAAGTGCCGGACGATGGCAGCTGCGACCTCGGGCCCCGCAACTGCGCCGTCCTGGAGCGGCAGCGTATAGGTGCCAAGCGGCATTGCCTCGACCGAAACGAAGCGCCGCCCCGAACGCATGAGCGGTAATAGAGCCTCGCCCTTCGGCAAGTAAAAAAGCTCCGGCTGCGCCATCATCCCAGGGTACGTTCGCTCGAGCGCAGCCGCCCACGACGGCCGAGCAAAAAACGTCGGTGCGGGATGGCAAGCGTCGAGGGCGCGCCACTCGTCGAGCGTGAGATGAACGCGGCGGAGCTTCGAGCCCGTCTTCTTCGTGCGCCTCGGCATGAAACCCGTGTCGACGTCGACGCGAACGCGCTCCTTTTTCGTCACCTTGGAGATTTTCGCCACGATCGGATCGACGGTTCCCTCACCGATGCTAAACCAGCGCTCGCACGCCGCCATCGCGAGAGCGTCATCGAGCCGTTCGCTGCGCGACTTGCCGATCAATGGGTGGATATCCCATTGCGGCGCTTCGAGCGACATGCGCTCGATGAAAGAGGCGAGGGCGGATGGCGTCCCCGACGCTACGGCCCGTCGCCGGGAAACGGCGGCGTAGCTTGCACGCTTGAGTTCCGCAGTATTTACCAAGTCGTCCAGGAAACATTCGACCGATGCCGTGACCGCTTGGGGAGAAAACGATTCCGTGATCGATCGCAGTCCCTCTTCGTTGTGCTGCAAGGACCCGGCGCGGTATGCGGCTTCGAGCTGGGTAAGCTGCGGAACGATTTCTTCAGCGGTTGCGGCGCGCAAGACACCTGCCAACTCACGCGACCAAATGACGTAGCGTCCGCGCCCCAGCGCCTCGAGTACCATCAGGGGCATTCCGTCATGTCTCGTCGGTCGTAGAACGACGGTTGCAGCGTCAATCGACGGAACGATATTCTCGATCCAGCCGTGGAGCTTGACGTTTGGCGAAGTTATTTCCGACGCCACACGGCAGCCTCCGATGACATCGAAGTGTATCCCCGGCAACCGCGACGCGACGTCGAGAATGATGTCGACACCATAAAGCCGCTCGGCGTTCCCCGGGCAATACGCGAGTACGGAGAATTTTTCGGGGAACGGCGGCATCACCGCCGGCGGCTCAGCTACGACAAGCCGAAGTTCGGTCGCAGGTATCCCGAGTTCGCATAATTCTTTGGCGAGCGATGACGAGCAGGCCACGTGGCTATATGCCATGCAGCGGATACGAGCGGCGCGATCTGGATCGGCTCGCAAATCAACGACGTCGCTGCCGGCCCACGCCACCGCGATCGGCTTACCGCGCCTTCGCGTGGTCGCCGCCAAGAGCGCGTCCGGCGCCGGACCCCCGAATGCAACCAACGCATCGACGAAGGGCAGCCAACGCAGGGCTCGGTTGCGCGCAGCAAAATCGACTCCTTCCGCGACCAGGCGCCAGCGGCTCGCGTGTTGGTTTACGAAGCGCGCAATCGCACGTACGTGATGGGGGTATCCGACCAGTAGCGCAGTTGGCATGAAACCTGATCCTTAGGGGGCCGTCTCTAGTTTCCCAGCCGATGAGCAACGCCGCCAGAGCCGTTGGGCAGTCTTCGTTGCCCGAATGGCTTGTGCTTAATATCCGCCTTTCGCGCAACAATAAAAAGAATGAAAGCGAAGGCTCTGCTGGCCGACGGCGTCCAGGTGATGATCGTGCGGGCCCTCAGCTTGGTGGGCACCGCTGCCGTGAGCATCCTTGTCTCGCGGACGCTTGGCCCGGCCGGCCGAGGAACCTACGTCATCCCCGGAATCATCGCGGCCTTCGTCGCCACGATGTTCGCAGGATTGTCGACCTCGGTGAGCAGCATGATGCTGAAGGAGGAAGCGGGCCGCGGTGCATTGCGCGCGGGATTTGTCTCAGCCGTCCCCCTCGTTGCTGCGGGGATGCTGGCCGCCGCAGCGTTTACGATCGCGATGCACGAGGCCTGGGCCGCGCCGTATGCGGCAGGCGTGCTTCCTTTCATGGCGATCAGCGCGATCGTAAACGGCTACGGCTATGGAGTTCGCAGAGTCCGAGCAGTCGCTGCGTTTTCGATGGTCGGACCGGTCGTCATGTTTTGCCTTCTCGCAGCCGGGCTTTTCTGGTGGGGCTTTTCCCCCCGGATAGCCGTTCCGATGTGGTTCGCGGCGAATGCTCTCGTTGCGCTTGCCGGCCTGGCAGTCGTTCTCTGGAATGCCCGGCGACTTCCGGCAAAACATGTCGCAACGTGGCCGTTTCTCAATTATGCGGTGCGCGTCGGTGCGGCGGGCATCGTGGCAATGCTGAACTATCGCGTCGACTTGTACATCGTTGCCGCCATGACGCCGCACCGCGATCTCGGTTTCTACACGACTGCGGTTTCCGCTGCCGAAACGTTGCTTGTCGCGGCGCAAGTCGGCGCCATGGTCACGGTTCCGCAAATCGGCTCACTTTCTGAATCCGAAGCAGCCGAACTAGCGGCATGCTGCGTCCGCAACAACCTCGTATTCGTTGGTCTTTGCGGCATCGTGGCGGCAATCATCGCTCCGTATGCCGTGTCGCTTCTCTACGGTTCCGCCTTCTTACCAACCGTCACACCACTTCGCATTTTACTCTTTGGCGTGGTGCCCTGGTCGGCCGCGAGCATGATATCGAGCTACTACACCCTCAACGTGCGCCGCCCCCAGATTGCATTTGTAACCGCCGGTGCTTCGGCGATGGCATGTGCCGTCCTGAGCGTCGTTCTCGTCCCGCGTCTCGGAATCACCGGCGCGGCAATCGCGACAACGGCAACGTATTGGGGCAGCATCATCGCAATGGTGCTGTATTTCTCGCATGAGACGAGAATTCCGATATCCCGCGTGTTGCTTTTCCAGCCTGAGGACTTCCAGGGTTACCGGAGGATCGCGCTCTCCTTTTTCTCGAAGCCCGTCGCCCCCGCCGAACGCGGTTCCGGAACGTGACTTGCGAGCATCTCGTCAAGAGTAGCCGCAAATTCTTCGGCCAGCACGCGCACCGTTCCCGATTGGAAGCTCTGACGGACGACGTCTCCTTCGGCATATAAGCGATACGCTGCGCGCAAGGACTCGCGCAGCTCTTCGTCCCCCGACGCGTACCAACCCAATTGATGCTCCTGCACGTAACCGCGAAGCACGCCGGCTTGTGGTCCGCAGACGAGAATCCTTGGCCCGGCAGCCTGGTACTCGAAAATTTTACTGCCGTACTCGCTGGCGGTCTGCGGATCGTCATTTTGGATGATTACCAAGAGTGCCGCCGCGCGTTCGGCCCGCATTGCCTCACGCCGCTCCACCACGCCGTGATACTTCACGGCATCTCCGAGGTCGTATCGTTGCGACAGCTCCAGCAGATTTCCCGGATTGGGACCGTAAAAATCGATCGCGACGTCGCGAAGCTCGCCTTTGCGCCGTAACGCCGCGATTTGCGAGAAGAGCCGCGCCGGACTTCGCCGCCCGTCGTAGAGCGAACCGGCATGGACGATGCGAAAACCATTCGGAGAGCCGAACGGGACGTCGTTCCATTCGTCAATATCCACGGCATTCGAGATCGCGCGCACAGGCCGCGCGTGAAAGGTTTCGAGCGCTGCGGCCAAAGCCGGCGTAATCGTCGTAATCGCGGCCGCCTTTCGCAATATCCGTCGCTCAAGGCGTACCGCGAAATCTTTTTTCCATGAAGGGTCGTCGATGTAGGGATTCCCGGTCCACAGATCGCGGTAATCAGCCAGCCACGGAATCTTCAAGAGCGACGCCAACAAAAAGGCCGCAACATGTGCCGACGCCGGCATCGCGGAGCTCAAAATCGCATCGAACGGGCGGCGATTATGCGCGGAGAGACCGGCGGCCGTTGCGAACGGAATCCAATGTGCCGCGCGATCTGGGAAAAACACAACGTCTCGGACGCATGCTTTCAGCGGAGAGAGCGCGGTATAGGGTTTCCGCTCGGCCTCAGCCGTAGCCGGAATCCTGACACGGAAGGCACCGCCGACGCGGATGATGTTTTTTTCGGATCCGTTCGCGTGGGGTGCCCGACGGGTCAAGATGGTCGGCTCCCAACCGAACGCCGATAGATGCTTCGCCAGATATCCCATCCGCTGCGCGCCTGAGGTCGGCTCCGGAGGGAAATGGTATGCGACGATTAGGAGCCTACGACTACACCCCACGATGGAACAAGAACTCCATCGCCGTCTTGAACAGAATCGAGAGATCGAGAACGAACGACCAATTCTCGACGTAGAAAAGATCGTTTTCCAAGACGCGTTCTATGTCGTCCGGCGTGAGGTGACGCCGCATGTTGATCTGCGTCCATCCAGTGATGCCGGGACGCGCGAGATGCCGATCGTCGTATCGCGGCAGACGCGCCTTGAAGCGTTCCGCATATTCGCGCATCTCGGGACGCGGACCAACGAGTGACATCTCCCCGCAGAGAACATTGAACAACTGAGGCAACTCATCGATGCTGAATCTGCGAATGAAAGCGCCGACGCGGGTGACGCGGCGGTCGTTCAGTGTCGCCCAATCGCCGCCCGCGCAGTCTTGCATCGAACGGAATTTACACATACGAAAGCAGCAACCATATCTTCCGATCCGTTCCTGACGGAAAAAGATGGGACCAGGGCCTTCCAATCGGATCGCAAGTGCGGTCAAACAAAGCACCGGGGAGAGCAGGATCAGCGCGATCAATGCGCACGCTCCATCGAACAGCGTTTTGCAGAAATCCGCTGCCGGCGTCATGATCGCCAGCGGCGTCGGTGCTAATAGCACTTGCCGTCCTTCGCGCTCGACGCGAAGATCATACGTTGTGCGGTGCAATTGCGGAGGAGAAAAGACGACGCGCATATCATGGCGTTCCGCAAGCGTTACGACGTGTCGCGCAGCCGCAGATTGGAGTAAACCAGCCACGACGACCGTATCGCAGTCCTCGCGTGCGGCGGTGCGAAACCAAGTCAGCCTCTCGAGCGCCGCTTGCGGCGACTCATCATCGTCGGCGCCGGCGCTGCGGTGAATCATCACCTCCCAGTGCTTCGGCAGCGATGAACGGGCTGCGGCTCCTTCTTCACCACAAATCACGACGAGGACGCGTCGCGCGCTGCGATGCTCTGCCGCCTTGGTCGCAGGCCGTATGATGGCGCGAGTGCCACCCACGCCCAGAACGGCACAACCGGCGGCTGCGATCAACAGTAGCCGCGATGGCGATAGCTCCGGAACGATCGTAAAGAGCAGTAGCTCCGGCGCTATTCCAATCGTCAATGCTGCAATCGTGTAATAGACTTCATCGCGCGGCGTCAACGCGAAGGAGGCCTTGTACATGCCGAGTCTTTCGAATATGAATATCCATAAGACGATGGACGGCCACACCGAACCAACTACCAGCGCTTCGAAGTTTCGCAAATGCCAATCATGATCGACGAAACCCATCGCAAAATAAAAAGACGCGCAAAAAGCGATGATGTCCGCTACGAGCAGTACCCCCATCGACGTCGCCGAATAACGATGCAGCGGACTCATGCTGCGCCCATCGATGGACGTGAGCTTCGTCTCCGAAGTCCTGATTGCTCTATCCATGAAATTCTGCTTTGACTTTACCGTAATATCTTTGCGACTCGCCTGGCCAAAGGCACTATTTGCGGCAGCCATTTGGTCGCGGCTCGATCCTCGCGCGAAGCAAGCGAGCTCGCGCCTACTCGCAATGGGGATCATGGCGGCGGTAGCCGGTGTCGGCGCAACGGCCGGTTTCGCGCCTGCCGCTCCCGGCCGTGAAAACCATGTCCCAACGGCAGTCTATTGCTGCCACGGCTATGCTAACGATACGGTCTCACCCTCGGAGGCCGGGCCGTACGTAACTTGGGCCACGACGGATCGCGACGGCGCGGAAGCAGATCGCGCGGCCGGCATCAGACATGCCGTCGAATATATCGATGTCGGGCGCGTCTACCGGCCCGACCGGGCTTATCCATTCGTGAACGGCGGCAAATTTGCCGGCGCGCGCGCTGTCAACTGCAGCGGACAATTGATTGCGACGTCGCCCGAAGGGTTCATGACCGATCCCTACAAGGCCGAAACGCTCGACCTTCTCGACGATGAAATCGCGTACAATTATTCCTCAGCCTACGCTGCGTATTTTGTCGACGACGTCGATTCGTTCCGGTGGGGTATGCAGAACGGGCCTCCGTGCCGAGGCACGCCCGCAACGCCATGGGCTGAACCTTCTGCCTCGATTGCCTATGCGGCCCTGCTTGCCTCCGTCCGGGTCCGCGTCGGCAGCCGAGAGGTTGCGCCCAAAATCATCATAAATGGACTCAACCAATACGCGGACAAGCCGGCAATGCACGCGTTTCCATTGAATACGCTGCGGCCCGCCAACGTCATTGGCGGAATGTGCGAAGGCTGCTTTGCCGACAACACACCCGATACGCTGAAAAGCGGCGCCGAGTGGCAAGACGACCTCGATCTGGAGATCAAGACCGTCCGCATGCATAAGATCTTTTGGGATTACGTCCGCTACATTGCGAACGATCCTAAAGCACGGCTCTACACCTACGCGTCCTTCATGCTGGCGTGGGACCCCGACTATACGCTTTACCAGACGGCTTACAAGCCGAATTCAGCCGGACAATTGCATGTCACGCCCGAGACACAGCTCGTCGCGCACGATCCGGTCAAAAGAGGATTCGATTCCGTCGATGCGCTGCGTGACGGTGACGGTGACGGAACCTACGTGCGCGAATATCGTAACTGCTCGTATCGCGGTCAGCCGATCGGGTCGTGCGCATTCGTGGTCAACAGCGATTCGGCGGCGCATCGCGCGCCGCGGTTGTCCCTCGAGTATCGTCATACCCTGACGGTCGAGGGCGGCATGGTTCTGGAAGGCGGAAGAGCCTCGCTGGTAGGCCCACAGATGCCGGCGACGATCCCGGCGATGACGGGATTCGTTTTGACGCGTTAAGCAGCGCGCGCGACGCCTGTTTTTGGAGTCTCGTGCGTGATGCGATCGTACAGGTCGACCAAATGCGGCAGCTGAGAACGGAACGACACACCCTCAGCCGCAGCGTGCGCGTTGGCGGCGCAAGCAGCGTAGAATGCCGAATCGCCAAGCAATTTCGCCAGTGCGGCTGCATGATCGCCCGCGTCCACCGGCGAGACGACGATACCGGCGTTCGGCTCGCGTACGGCCGAACCAATCTTGCCGACGTCGCTCGCGACAACCGGCAAGCCAAAGAGGAAATACTCGAACAATTTGCGCGGCTGACCGCGGCGATTGTTTTCGTTGTCGCTGATCGGCGAATAGCCGATTCGCGCATGTGCGAGCCATCGTAGCGTTTCTTCATGAGAAACGCTGCCAAACAAGATCACGCGTGCCCTTCGCGCCCGCTCCTTGAGGACGCATTGCTCTTTTTCGGAATATCCCTCCAGCTGAACGGGACCCAGATTCACGATCGGCGCCGCGACGCCGGTTTCGCGCAGCCGCTCCGCGGCCTCGACCATCACCTCAAAGGCGCGATTTTTCGACGCCCCGCCGGTGTGCAAAATATACGGCTCGCTCATCGGCGGCGTGGAGCGCCGTACTTGGGCAACGTCGTCGCCCGAGAGATTCGGATAGTTCTGGACGACGGCGATGCGTTCGTCCGGGACGTAACGGCGGTAACGGTCCACCATCGCATCGCTCACGACGACGACGCCGCCGGCATGCGATAGAACCGCCGCTTCCATCATTCCGTAGGCTTTGCGCACAGTTGCGAGTAGCGGACGAGGAATCCAGTCGGCGGTAACGTCTCCGCCGCCGAATTTCTCGTCGTAAAACTCGTGTACATCATAAACGATCGTGCGCCGGTAAAGACGTTGGGCCACGGCCGCGACGATCAAAAGCTCCGGATCGTGAATGTGCACGATGTCGTACGGCCGGCGCATGAGCGCGAGCGCTCGCCGATTGCGGCTGATACGCTCCGTGCGGCGGCTCAGATGCCCGATCGCACCGAGCGGCAAGATGCGCACGCCATCGCGAGTATCTTCGTCGTCGACCGTTGTCGCGAGCGTTACGTCGAAACCGGCGGCCGCCAACGACTTTGCTTCCATTCCGAAGATGCGATTGTCGAACGGCGTGTGAACCGTCGTCACATGCAAGACCTTCGGTTTCATGCGGCACGCTCGTCGAGCATCTTGCGATAAAGCCGGTCGTATGCTCGTGCGTTTGCTTCCCACGTCAAATGTTCGCGCGCAAAAGCCGCCGCTCGCACACCCACTGCCGCCGCGTTCTCCAGATCGGCAAAAACGTGCGCGTAAAGAGCGCTCAAACCTTCGATATCGTGCGCATCGGTGAGAAATCCCGTGTCGCCGTTACGCACGATTTCGGGAATCCCGCCGACGGCCGTCGCGATCACCGGACGCGCCGACAGCATTGCCTCGCAAACCGTGACGGGGAGGCCTTCTTTATGGCTCGGAAGCGTCACCGCATCCGCAGCTGCGAAGGCGCTCGCAACCGTTTGCTGGTTGACGTTACCGAAGAGCCGTGCCTCGACACGGGCTTGACGCAACGCCGTTTCGAACGACTGGGCGTCCGGTCCAGCGCCGAGCGCGAGCAGCAGCGGCGCATTTTGAAGGCGTCCCAGTGCCGGCACGAGGTCGAAAATGCCTTTGTCTGCGCACAGCGTTCCGGCGAATGCCAGCACCCTGCGTTCATCGGGAATTCGCAATGCTTCGCGGGCGCGGCGGCGGTCCGGCGACCCAAAAACTGCAGCATCGCCTCCGTTGAAAACGACGTCAATGTCTCGATCGGACAGCCGCCGCAGCGAGCTTGCGATGAACCCGCTCACGGCAACGACCGTGTCCGCACGCCGCAGCGTTCTGGTGGCGTCCCGCCGTAGCCCTTCACGGCGCCACGGCCAGTCGTATGCATCGATGCCGTGCGACGTAATCACCGCCGGCTTTCCACGATCGACGGAAATCGAGCCTGCGTACTGCAAATAGTGCGCGTGGACGACGTCGGGCCGAACGCGTGAAATTGCTCTTCGGAGAATGCTCGATGTTTGCGCCCGCAAGTGCTCGAAGTTCCGAAGTCCGGGGAACACGACGGTGCGCGCCACCGTAACCGGAACACCTTCGTAGACGTAACGATCGCCGAGTGCGCGATACTTCTGCCATTTCGCGCCGAGCGGCGGGGCCAAAGGAACGACGCGCAATACGGACACCTCATGTCCGAGGCGCTGCAAGGCGACAATTTGCTTGAAGATAAAAATGCCGGCAACGTGGTCGATTTGTGACGGAAAGTCACCCGTGACGACCAGAATTCGCATCGCGTTCAGCCTGCGAGCGCCAGCGACGTCTCGGGCCGCTGCGCGGCCGCCTGCGAGCGTGCCAGCCATATTGCGACCGCCAGCGGCCTCCACAAGAGGTCGCCGAAATCGCGAACGCCGGCGAGATGCGCGTTGAAAATACGCTCCAGTCGCTGCATATCGACCAGGCCGCTGCGGCGCAAGAGCGGATCGGTGAGGACGTCAGCGGCAAACGAGCGCAGAGGTCCCCTCATCCAAACGCCGAGCGGCGTCGGCAGGCCGCGTTTGTCGGTGCGATCCAGCACGAGATCCGGCACCGTCCCCCGCACCGCATCGCGAAGCATCCATTTGAGCCGACCCTCGTAAATCTTGAGCTCGGCGGGAACCGAGAGTACGTACTCCACGAGCTCGTCGTCGATAAACGGCACCCGCGATTCGATTGACCATGCCATGCTTGTGCGGTCCTCGACGTGCAGCAGCATGGGAAGATACCAGCGAAATTCGTGCGCCAGCTGTCGCGCAAAATCCAACGAGAGAGTGTCGCTATCCGGTGGCGCGCCCTGCGTAAGCATCGCTGCGGGATCGATCCGGAGCACGCGCTTCACCAACTGCACTGCGAGGTTCCGCAAGCCGGTTCGCCGCAAGCTCACAAACGCTTCACCGAAGTCGCCCGTGCGAGCCGCCGTGAGCGCATGCGGAAGCCGGTAGCGCTCGTAACCAGCGAACATCTCGTCGGCACCCTGTCCTCCGAGCACAACACGAATTCCGGCGTTCCGAATTTCCTCGTTCAAGAAATACTGCGGAATCGCGCCAGGCCCACCCACCGGCTCGTCGAGAAAGTCGATGATGCGCTCGAGTTCGTCGCGAACTTTGCCAGGCGTTGGCGAAACGAAGTGCTGCACAGCGTGCGAAGCCGCGCTGACGGCAGTACTGTATTGTCTCTCATCAAACCAGGCCGAATCCTCAAAGAACACGGAAAACGTTTGAATAGGCTGAGCGGTCCGTTGCGCCATGAGACTGACAATCGTACTGGAATCGACTCCGCCGGAAAGATGCGCGCCAACAGGAACGTCACTCTGCAAATGTCGATCGACGGCGCGTTCTAAAATCTCGCGAACGCGCTGCGGACACGCGGCCGGATCGTGCGCGGTCGTCGCCGGCGGACTCCAAAACCGCCGCACTTCGAGAGCGCCGGACCGCTCGCTGATTAAAAGTGAGCCGGGGGCAACTTCGTCGATCCCCTGATATGCCGTCGCATAACTGCTGCGATAGCCAAAGCGCAAAAATTGCCGCAAAGCATCGGCGTTAGCGGAACGCGGCAGAAAGCCCGCCGCCACGATTGCGCGCATCTCGGACGCGAAGACGATACCCTCAGGCAGACGGGCGACATAGAGTGGCTTGATGCCGATTCGGTCTCGCAACAAAACCATTCTGCCGTCGCGGCGGTCATAGAGCGCGAGCGCAAACATGCCGCGCAGGTGCCGCGCGAAGTCGAGGCCCCACTCCAGATAGGCAGCTGGAATAACGGCGGCGTCGCCCGTGCTCGAAAACCGATGGCCGCGTGACTCGAGCTCTGCACGCAGCTCGCGATAGTTATAAATCTCGCCGTTGAAGGAAACGACCACCAGACCGTCACTATCGCTGATCGGCTGACGTGCGGCCTCGGACAGATCGAGAATCTTGAGGCGGCGATGACCCAGGACGACGCCGTCCTCGCTGAAAAAGCCGTCGCCGTCTGGTCCCCGGTGCGCGAGCGCGTCGGTCATCAGCCGTACGCGTTGCTCGGCGAGACGGTCAGGCCGGCCGCGGTATCCCGCTATCCCGCACATCGAAGCGACCTCATACCACCCATTGTCCGCGGGTAACATATTGCCGCTGTAGGTGCATTGGGGCAGTACCCGGCGTCTAAAATGCCCCACCGAACGCCGCGCTCGGTCCTTAGGAACGTAGCCGAGGCAGCGCTTTCCGGCCATAATCGCACTTGGCACATGAAAAACGCATCGGTCACCGTCGTCATGTCGACGTTCAACGAGGAGCGCTACGTCGACAAAGCCTTAGATGCCGTCGCAAACCAAACGATCGCTCCACACGTGGTCGTCGTGGATGGCGGCTCATCCGACGCAACCGTTGAGCGCTTGCGCGCTCGCGCCGCGCGCGATCCCAGAATCCACGTACTTTCCGACGGGCGGCGTCGTTCTTTGCCGGAAGCGCTCAACCTGGCCCTCGAGTATGTCACTGACGACTTCGTTGCCAAAATCGACGCGCGGACGTTTCCGTTTCCCGATTTTCTCGAACAGGCACTCGCCGTTTTTGCGGCCGAGGGCGTAAACGTTGGATGCGTAGGCGGCCGACCCGAACAGTACGGGGAGTCGTCTTTCGGAAACGGTGTCGCGCGGGCACGCATGTCGCGCTTTGGCGTAGGCGGCAGCGGGTACGCAGATCGCCGAAGCTTCGCCGACGTCGAGACGGTGCAATGCGGTGTCTACCGGCGCTCGGCGCTGATTCAGGTCGGTGCATTCGATCCGGCGCTGCAGTTCGGCGAGGATGAGGAGCTCAACTGGCGCCTTCGCGAGGCGGGCTATCGGATCGTCATGGATACGCGCGTGCGATTCCGCTACGTGACGCGCGGCACGTGGCCGGAGGCCTTCAGGCAGTACCGCAATTATGGGCGTGCACGCGCGCGCGTCGTCGAGAAGCATCCCGAATTCATCCGTCCGCGCCATGTCGTGCCTTCAGCTGCAATCTTGCTCGGGCTAGGCCTCTTGTGCGCATCACCCGTCTCGCGCTCGGCGCGCATGGCCGTAGGAACGCTGACCGTCGCGTACGTCGGAGGGGCGCTGCTGGCCGCCGGAGCGGCTGCGCGCGACAATCCTAAGCAAATTCCGCACACGGCCTCTGCGTTCGCGGCGCTGCACATGGGTTACGCAATCGGACTTTTGGAAGGCTGCATCAAGAAGGCTTAGGCTCGCTTATCCGTATACCGAGCAACTTCAGCCTCGCTCACACGATGACCGAACACTGCACTAGGCTCCTCGTCTGACGAACGAGCGTCTGCACGTCGTCATGAGGTGCTCTTCAGTGGGCCCTTACAGGCACGGTGTGTATGGCGTTTGTCCGGTCGCTTCTATCGCATTCGATCGTTCTCGGCGCGTTACTGATTGCGGGGGGATTGGGAGGTTGTTCGGGTGGCGGCGGCAGCGTGCCGTCCGCGTCGTCGGTCGCCGTGACGAACAAGTATCCGCATCCGACGCCGGCACCAAACGCAACCTCTGGCGCGACGTCAACAGCAAGCCCGACGGCAACCGCGACGGCAACGGCCGGAACGTTCGGATATCTCACCTCCTCGGCGAGCGACGCCGGCTTTACGCAGATCGTGAATCCCGGTCAATGGCCCGGCACGTTCCGGCCGTACTGTGCCAACGCGATCGCGAATCCGGCTTCGCCGTGCCCGTGGAACGACTCGCTACCTGACAACCCGCAGCAAATCTATACGAACAGCGCGACGATCGTCGCGTCGATGTTCGCCGGCTCGGATACCGTCGCGCTCCCCGGCGATTGGAGTCTGGGCGGCGATTACGAGCACGCGGTCTATGTCGCGAGCGTAAGCGATCCCCTCGTCACGGTCAGTTGCACGGCGTACTGCGGCATCACATCGGCCACGATTCATATTCCGTCGAACGCTCGGGCAGCCGGCGCACTCGCCTACTCCTCCTCGCTCGACTGTCACATGGCGATCATCGAGCCCGACGGGAGCGAGTACGACCTGTACGAAGCGTGCGGTTACACCGGCCAATCCGCGTTCTCGGTCACAGGCCTGTGGCAGACGTCGATCCTCGGATCGGGCCAGCTGCCGGGAGGCGGAGCGACGTCCGGCGGCGCGCTTGCTGCCGGCGCTATTCGATCGGACGAATTAGCGCGCGGAGTCATACCCCATGCGCTGTTCGCATCGACGAACTGCATCAGTGGAAGTTATGTCTATCCCGGCGGATCGCAAGGCTCAGTCTGCAGCAGCTATACGGGACCGCCGATCGGCGCGCGCTTGCAGCTTACGCTCACCGATTCGCAAATCACCGCGCTCGGTTTGCCGGTGTGGGAATCTGCGATCCTTCGCGCGATGCACGACTACGGCGTGTACATTCTTGACACGAACGGTGCAGGCATCGGGTTGGGATTACAGTTCGAAAGCCAAACGCAATACGCCGCGTACGGCGCGACCTACCCCTACTCGACGATGAGTCTCAACATTGCAGCGTTCGATTCGGCACTGGATTGGGCTCACAACTTCCGCATCGTAGCGGCATGCTATTCACAGGAAACTTGCACGCAGTAAACAGATTTCTTCTTACCGGACTGCGACGGGCCTCACAAAGCGAGCGAGAAACGCATGGCCCAGTTCCCCGCCTGCGCGCGGGCCCGCGGAATCGAGCGCATCGTGAAACTTCGCCACGGCTGCGCTGGCTTGCGTATACGGCCGAATCGGGACAACACGAAACTTGTATCGCCGTTGTAACGCATCGGCGATTCGCTGCGACGGCGCGAGAAGAAATGCGTTTTGCGTCAGCGGCAGCGACGTGGGAACCGACGTGAACAGCAAGAATCGCGTGTCCGGCTTGACGTAGTGGCTCATCACGAGCACGGCGGCCCAGTGTCCTTCGCTAACGACGAGAGGATGGTCCGTGACGTTGATTTCGGCGGCCATCTTGGTCCAAGGATAATCGTCGTTATTGTCCCACCAACCGATCGCTGATGAATTGACGACGCTGGAGGCCGAGGCGACGGCCAAGACACCGCACAACACCGCAATCCACGTGACGGAGAGCGCGCCCGACGGTCTCTCGATGCGCCGCCCGAGGAACAGACCCAAGCCGATCAGCATGACGAGCCACAACGGAACCATGTAGCGCGCGATCGTGGACTCGTGCCCGTGTGCGGCCAAGTCGACGGCGATCTGTGGAAGCGCGATAGCGCCGCCTACGGCTGCCAGCAGCCATTTCGAGCGATGGCGCTCTTCTCGGAAGAACGCAACGCAGCCGGCCAATACCACGAGCAGCATTGCGCCGGCGATGGGGATCAGCCGCAGATTGGCATATTCCGCGTCGAAGAGCACGCTGCCGGCGTTGAACAACCACTTCTCGGCAACGATGCGCACGGGATACGGTGTAAACAGCCATTCGTTCGAACTGCTCATCCGCGCGTGTGCGTCGACGGCAAAGGCTATCCACGGCGCGAAGAGCGCGACGGACGCGGTCGCCGCACAACCGAATGCAACGAGCACGCGGCGGTCGTGCAGATAACGGCAAGCCACATAGAGCCCGTGGCCCAACAAGACGAAGGCCATGAGCACGGCCGAGTAAAGCCCTAGGACCATGATGCCGCCGTACCAGAACCACGCTTTTCGCGTTCCGCTCCGGAGAGCGCGCAAAAGCAGAGTCGAGGAATACGCAGTCAACGCAGCCCACATCGTGTATTCGCGTGCTTGGCCGGCATAATCAACAAAGAATGGCGAAACGGCCATCAAGGCACTTGCCGCGACGGCTCCGGCACGACTGCCGTTGATTTCCATGCAGAGCTGATAAACGGCCACGATCGCCAGCAGCCCAAAGGTCAGGGCGAGGGCGCGAATCGCCGCCGGCGTTCCGCCCATCAGCCGGCTCCAATAATGTGCAAGAACGTAGAACGCCGGTGGATGTTGCGGTTCCTCGCGAGCCAATTCCGCAACCGTCTCCGCTACCGTGCCTGTCGGCTTTTGAAGCGCCATGATTTGTCCGGCCGTGTGGATGCGGCCGTCGAAAATCGAACGCACTTGCGCGTACGTATGTCCTGAAAGCCGAAGAGCGGTCCACGATTCGTCAGTCCAGAACGATCGACGCTCAATGTGTTCGATGCGGCACGCGATACCGATCGCAACGAACAACACCAAGATCGCCAGCAGCAGCCGGCTCGAGAATTTCACTGCCTTTAGTTTACGCAGCGGCCTCGTGCAGGTCGTGACGCCGCCGGGCAGGGCCGCATGGTACCTTCGTACGGCCCCGCCCGGCGAAAGAATCAAGGAAAGACGACGAGTCCGCTTTCCGGCGCAATCGTCGCGGGCGGCCCAGAACCATTTGTCGAAACGTTCCCGCCGTCCAAAATCCCGTAACCGGAGAGCGCCATCGTGTGCCCGTAGGTGCGACTGAGCGCGGGGAACGGCACCGAGGCAGTCGATGGATTCACGACCGCTGCACATGGTCCGACGCTTTGTCCGGCAACATAGCACGCACCGTACTCGCGAACGTACGCTCCGCCTGGTGCATGAAGGCTCGCGATCGATCCGGGAGCCGCCACCAGGGGTGACGTCGGCACGACTTCGCTTTCCGGAAAAACATGCAGGCCGCTCGGCGTTGAGAAATACTCCCAAAGAACCGACGACGAGGCCGAATACGTC
>JBOHTT010000234.1:0-3076 GCA_050733775.1 Vulcanimicrobiaceae bacterium | reverse complement strand
GTGCTGCATACACCTGCGTGAGCATTGCGCCTCACGGCGCGAACTTCATTCGATACTGCAATCCGAAAGTCGATGCGCTCAATGCGCGGTACGTTCAGACGTACGATCGCTCGAAGCGAAAGTCGATAGCAGCGCAAACGCAGCGTCTCATGGACGACGATTGTCCGATGATCGAGCTGTACGAACGAGCCTTCGTTTCCGTGTACGACGCACGCTTGACCGGGTACGCTCCGAATCCGTACTCTAATTGGGGCGATCCGATGGCGTTGAATATCACATAAACGGGTCTGGCAGCAGAACCGCCGGAAGCGCGGTTTCTTCAACCCTTTTGCCGGCAAGTTCGACACGGTACGCTTTTGCTTTGGGTCTTGCCGTGACAATCTGCTTGAGGCGCCCATCAACGAAATGAAGGCCGACACCATCGTCCGCAGCGACTCCGCCCGCGATTTTCTTCTCCCGTACAAGGCGCTGATACGCCGGACGACGGTCGGCCTCGGAGTCGTAATGCGGGCAGTTGCTTCCTTTCAATAGGCCCAAGCACGTAAGTGGCGTGAGAACCTCGCTGAACGAATCCGTTACGCCCTCTTCGAACCAGCAAATTGAACCCGCGCTGGATCCACAGAGCACGATTCCGCTTTCGTACGCCTCGGCAAGAACGCCATCGAAACCATACTCGCGCCAAACCGCGAGCATGCTCTTTGTGTTGCCCCCGCCGACGTGAACGATGTCTTGCTTCAAGACGAGCGAGCGTAAGTCTCGCGGCGTACGCGCAAAAAATCGCAGGCACGAAATCGCTGTGGTAAGCGGCGAGTATGCACCGTACAGCCCGAGGACGGTCGAGTCGACGTCGCCGCTGGCGGTCGGCACGACGCAGACGCGAGGTCGCCGGTTGCCGGTGAGCTCGACGATATAACGGGCGAGCGCCGAGCGGCCGTCCTGCATAAAGCCGCCACCCATCGCGACAATGGTCGGTCTACGCTTTCCCATTCAGCAGTCTTTTTCGACTTCCGGAACGACGTTTTCTACCTTTCGCGCAGCTTTCGTGGACGCGTTGGCCGGCCGCTGTTATCGTTTCATCTATTAACTATGTGTGCACTCCTCGCGCTTGAACACGATTATCCCTACATCGACGTCGCGAGGCACAAGATGCCCGCTTATGTCGCGCGGCCCTGCGGCACTGGGCGCCGTCCCGCGATCGTCGTGCTCGAAGGTCTCTACGGATTCGACGACGAGGTACGTCGCGTTACGGACTTGGTGGCGAGCGTCGGTTACGTAGGCGTCGCGATCAACTATTTTTACCGGCTGGATCCGCATTTTTCCGAGCCGTTTACGCCGGCCGGTCAAGCCTGCGGCATTGGGGCGACCAAATCGATTCGCGTGCACGAGCTGCAAGCCGATCTCGAAGCGACACGCGATTGGCTACGCAGCTTGCCTTACGTTGACCCGGCACGCATCGGCGCATGGGGCTTTGGTTTCGGCGGTGCTGCGGCATTCACGGCGGCATGCGTCCCCGGCTATCAGGTGGTCGCAGCGTTCTATCCCCAAAGCATCGGCAAGCGTCTGCCCAGCGGCGATCCGGCGCCGATCGACGGTGCGAAATCGTTACGAGCTCCCATGTTGCTCTTCTTTGGCGGACGCGACGACCAGATCAAGCGCGACGAGATCGTCGAATTGAGTCGCAAGCTGAAGGACGCATCGAAGAAATTCGACGTCCATCTCTACGACACGGTCGGCCACTCGTTTTTCCGCGACCAATCGCATAGTTACGAAATCTCGGACGCGTGGGAACGCGTTCAGGCCTTCTTCAGGATGAACTTGTAGGCGACTTTCCGGTCGCAACTTGTCGCAATAAGAAGAACGATGAAGTTGCGAATCGCGGCGTTCGTGATTATCGCTTTCGCATGCGCGCTCGTGCTGTGGCCGCCGAGGCCGGCGCGCAACGACCTGCGCATCACCATCATCGACGTCGGTCAAGGCGATGCGATCCTCGTGCAGGCGCCGCGCGGCCACGCGCTGATGATCGACACCGGCGGCAGCATTTGCCGTCATAAATCTGTCGCGACAGCGCCAGTCACGATACTCCGCGCACGTACTGCGCTACTGGCACAGCTGAAAAGTTATATTTCTGGGCAAGTCTGTCGTCGACTACCGTATCACTGGATGCAACCGCACCACATTCCCCGACTCATGATGCCCAACCGTTTCGCTTCACAGCATTACGCGCGTCCGCTTGTCCGGTCGCAAATGCTTGATCGATCAGAGCCTGCTTATCGAAATCGATGATTCCCGGAGCTAGTGGCGCGTCGGGGCGAAATTTGCGAAGCCGAATAATTCGCTTCTCTTTCGCATCTTCTGCATTCGCGCCTACTGCGTCGTTGACGCGGAGCGCCGTCGTGTAGTCAAGGTCCAAAATGCACTGCTGCATCATCGAGTAGCAGCCCATGAGGATCTCAACAATGTTGGTCGACAGTTGCCTCGACGGCTTGATCTCCGGGTCGACGTACACAATCGTTATGTCGTCAGCTCCTGCGTGGACCGCTTGACCAATCGGCGTGTTGTTGGTGACCCCTCCGTCAACACAGGCGTCCCGATTTGTGCCCAGTGGCAATGTAACAGGAGCGAATGCTCCCGGGATTGCGCCAGATGCCCTCACCGCTTCGGGAAAGTTATCTTCCGAGAATGGGACTGCTTGCGGTTCCTCTTTGCAGAAGACAGCTTCGAGAGATATGTATTGACTAGGAAAAACGAAAAATGTCGCTTGCTGTTGTGTTGTGAGGTCCGTTGTACTCGTGATGAGCACCTTGTCAACGTCGGTAAGGCTTAGGTTCGCCTTCAGCACCGACTGCGCTCCCGTCGGCTGAAGCGCGCCTGTCATTGCCTCTAGCGCTGATAAGGGCGAAATCAGCTTCCATTGCTTTCCGACATCGATCAACTCGCCGACGGCTCTGGCCATTTTTTGCAGCGGCGGTAGACCGAAGTACAGCACGAGGCTCCTGTAGAGCTGTAATAGCGCCGCGACCCGCGGCATGGGTTCGACGATCCCGGCTTTTGAAATTGCGTGCCAAAGCTCTACGAG
>JBOHTT010000233.1:0-3567 GCA_050733775.1 Vulcanimicrobiaceae bacterium | reverse complement strand
ACGTGCGACACCGGAGCTCTTCCACTTCCCCATCACCTGGTGGTTTGAAGCCAGCCACACGATCGCCGCGAGCAGCGGAACCGCGGCGACGCCGTTGAGCACCGCTGCCCAAAAGAGCGCCTTGATCGCGTCGACGTGCAGCAAATTGATCCCAATTCCAACCAAAATCCCGAGAACGATGACAGCGTAGAACTGCGGAGCACGCCGCGGCTTCTCGCTCAAGCCTTCACGAAAGCGAAACGTCTCGGCGAACACGTACGCTGAGGAGCCCGCCAGGACCGGGACCGCGAGAATCCCCGTTCCGACAATGCCGAGCATGAAGAGCAGCGACGCAAAATCGCCGGCAATCGGGCGCAGCGCCGATGCGGCCTGTTCGGCTGTCGCGATGCCGTGCTGGCCGTGCGCTCCCAGCGTTGACGCTGTCGTCACCATGATGAAGAACGCGACGACGTTCGAGTAGATCATCCCAGCGTTGATGTCGGCATGCGCGGCCCGCACGTCTTGCTCGTTCGTTCCCTGCCGCGATCGCACCGACGCGTGACCGGCCTCTTTCTCCTCTTCGATCATCTCTGCCGATTGCCAAAAAAAGAGATAAGGCGTGATTGTCGTGCCGAGCACACCTACGGCGGTCGAGAGCCAATTTGAACTGAACTGGACCTGGGGTACTACAAGATGCTTCAGCACCTCCAGCCAATGCGGATGAACGACAAATGCTGTCACAATATACGCGAAGAGCGCAAGGGTGAGCCACTTGAAGATGCGCGCGATGACGCCGTACGAAAGCCAGATCTCCGCAGCGATGAGCGCTAGGCCGAAGACAATCGTCCACAATTCTTGCGGAAAGGGCGCGAGCAAATGTACCGCCGCGGCCATGCCACCGATGTCGGCTCCGAGGTTGAACGTGTTGGCAATGATGACCAGTGCCGCGAGCGGGTAGGCAATCGCACGCGGAAACTGCTTGCGCATAATCGCTGCGAGCCCTTGACCCGTCACCATTGCAATGCGCGCGCACATCCCTTGGATGACGGACATCATCGGCGTCGAGATCAGCGTCAACCAGAGCATCGAATAGCCGGCGGTTGCGCCGGCTACCGAGTAGGTCGAAATACCGGAAGGGTCGTCGTCAGCTGCACCGGTGATCAGGCCCGGACCAAGCGTCCGGAAGAAACGGAGCAGCCTAGATCCGATCTGCGAGATAGGCGGCGGCTTGTGGCACCGAAACGCGGTCCTGCTGCATCGAGTCGCGATGGCGGACGGTCAGCGTGTCGTCGTCGAGCGTTTGATAGTCGATCATGATGCAGAATGGCGTGCCGATTTCGTCCTGACGCCGATAGAGCTGTCCGACGTTGCCTTCATCGTATTGGCTGCGAAAATGCGGGCGCAGCGCCCGTTCGATCGTCCTGGCGCGGTTGACCAGCTCCTGCTTGTTCCGCGCGAGCGGAAACACGCCGACCTGAACCGGTGCGATCTTCGGATGAAATCGCAGGACGGTACGCGTGCTTTCCTTGCCCCCCTCGTCGACGATCTTCTCCTTATCGTAAGCATCGATCAGCATCGTGAGCGTCGTGCGGTCCATGCCCGCCGAACTCTCGATGAGGATCGGCACGTACTTCTGCTTCGTCCCCTCATCGAAGAACGTCAGGTCTTTTCCGGAGAGCTTGATGTGCGCGTCGAGGTCGTAGGTGCCCCGATGCGCGATCGACTCGAGCTCGCCCCATCCCCACGGGAAAAGATATTCGACGTCGACGCCGGCCTTGGCGTAATGCGGACGCTCCTCGGCCTTGAGCTCGTAGAAGCGAAGCCGATCGTGTTTGACGCCATAATCGGAATACCACTTCTTGCGAGCCTTCACCCACTCATCGAAGCACTCCATATCGTGACCGTCCGGCGGCACGAAAAACTCGAGCTCCGCTTGTTCGAACTCGCGAACGCGGAAGGTGAAGTTCCCGGGCGTAATCTCGTTGCGGAACGATTTCCCGATCTGCGCGATGCCGAAGGGCGGCTTCTTGCGCGCGCTCTGATAGATGTTTTTGAAATTGACGAAGATGCCCTGAGCCGTCTCCGGACGCAAGTACGCCTGCGACGCGCTATCTTCCATCGGCCCGACAGCGGTCTTCATCATCAAATTGAAGTTACGCGGCTCGGTAAGCGTGCCGCGCATGCCGCAGTCGGGGCATTGCTCGAGCGTCTTGAGATGATCGGCACGGAAGCGATGCTTGCAATTACGGCAGTCGACCAGCTTGTCGTGGAAGGCTGCGACGTGCCCTGAGGCCACCCAGGTGTCCGGATGCATGATAATCGACGAATCGAATGCCACGACGTCGTCGCGCAGCTCGACGACCTCGCGCCACCACGCGTCCTTGACGTTGCGCTTGAGGATCGCACCGAGCGGACCGTAATCGAAAAAGCCGCCGATGCCGCCGTCGATCTCACTCGACTGGAAAATAAAACCGCGGCGCTTCGCAAGCGCCGTGATCTCTTCCATCGAAACGTTGTTGACCAGCTTCTCCTCGATCATCGCCTCTTTTTTGCGGGGGCCGCCCTTTTCGGCCCTTCATTTGCCTGGAGAAATTCTGCGACGGCACGCTTACCCGCACGCGCCAACCAAGCTTCGACGATCACTTCGCGTAGTTTTCCGACGCCGATTTTTTCTAGCTGAGCCAATACGGCAGGGTAGCCGTCAAAATGTGGCGTCGTGAAGAAAATCTTCGGATCGTTTGCCAGCAAGACGTCCTTCATTTCCAGATGCGCCGTGCGGATGCCGAGAATGATGCCTTTCGGCGCTTTCTTTCCGAGCGCCGCCAAATCAGACGGCAGCAATTCCCGTTCCCAAACGAAGAACTTCTTGTTGACGATCCACGCGGCCCAGCCGCGTCTCGTTCGCTCTTCGGTCGTGCCGGGTAGACCCAGCGCAATGTGGCGGACGTCCGCAAGAGTTGCCATTCTTTATCGGATTTGCGCCCCTTCCGCCTTCGCGTCCTGCGGGTGAGAAGCAGCCGCAGTAATGCCGCACCTCCTTGTTTTAACTATACTCCATGAACGAACCGAGACTGCCGTTTTATGCCGTTCTCGCTCAGTTGTTGATTGCGTATACAGACGACTTCGATGCCGCGATGTCCCAACAGCTCGGAAAGGTGAGCGCGCGACCTCCCTCCCTTGCCATGTGGGCGAACGTCTTGCGATTCGTGGGACATGACGGCATTCCATCGAATCAGATTGTGACACTTTCCGGAATTGCGAAGCCGTCCGTAAAGAGCATGCTCGATTGCTTAAAACGGCACGGCTGGGTTTCGATCGATGACTCAGGGCGCGTTCGTCTTACAAAGAGCGGCGCAGAGGCAAAACGAACGTGGACCGGCGTCCAAGACACCGTCGAACGGCGGTGGATCGAACGTCTCAGCGCAGAGGCGGTTGCCGCGTTGCGAGCGGCGACGCAAGATTCAAGTTTGCCGTACTACCCAATGCCGGCGCCGCATCGAGGGGCTTTCCCTAGAGGAGAATAGCCTCGCGCGAACATCGTTGACGAGCGCGACGCCTTTCCATTTGCGTTCTGCGACACGATAGAAC
>JBOHTT010000232.1:0-11584 GCA_050733775.1 Vulcanimicrobiaceae bacterium | reverse complement strand
GCCGTGGGGTGATCGTTGCCGGCTTGCTGCGGCACCTCGTGGCGCACCAGCCACCGAGCGGCTTGGAAATCGAGCATGAAGATTTGCGCCTCGAGCAGCGACGTCGCGACCCATTGGCCTTCGCCGGAGCGTTCGCGGTCGAGCAGCGCGAGTAAAATTGCCTGCGCGAGCAGCAAACCCGCTGTGAGATCGGCGATCGGAATTCCCACGCGCACGGGCCCGCCGCCGGGAATACCTGTAATCGACATGAGTCCGGCGAGGCCTTGCGCGATTTGATCGACGCCGGGACGCGTCGCGTACGGACCATCTTGGCCGAATCCCGAAATGCTGCCGTAAACGATGCGCGGATTGACCGCGCGCACGGCCGGATAATCGATGCCTAGGCGCACTTTGACGTCGGAGCGGAAGTTCTCGACGATCACGTCCGCTTTGCGCGCCAGGGCAAAGAAGATCTCCTTGCCTTCCGCGTCCTTCAGATCCAGCGTCATGCTGCGTTTGTTGCGATGCAAGTTTTGCGCGTCGGGGCCATCGCGTTCGCTCGCGATCGTATCCGTTCGAGCCAGACGCGCAGGCGGCTCGATGCGAATGACGTCGGCGCCCCAATCGGCCAGCTGACGCGCGGCCGTCGGCCCCGCGCGGTGCGCGGTAAGGTCGATGACCGTGAAGCTGTTGAGCGGTAGGTTCAGACGGAAACGGGTTCTTGGGCTGTCGCGCTCGGCATCGAACGCTCTGCCGCGCTTTCAACGTAGGCAACGAGCGCGCGCACCGGAACGCCGGTGGGACCTTTGGCGGTGTACGGTTGCTCTTTGTCGCCGTACGCCGTGCCCGCGATATCGAGGTGAATCCACGGTTTGCCGTCGACGAACTCGCGCAGGAAGGCCGCAGCGGTCAAGCTTCCTGCCGGGCGTCCGCCGGTATTCTTCAGATCGGCGATGTCGCTCTTCATCGCGGTGAGATAGTCGTCATAGATCGGCAACTGCCAATACCGTTCTCCGGTCGCGTTGGCGACGCGTAAGAACGCGTTGACGAATGCGTCGTCGTTGCTCATGCTGCCGACTGCTGCGTGACCGAGCGAGATGACCATGGCGCCGGTCAGCGTCGCACAATCAATCAGCCGCGTTGCACCGAATTCGCTCGTCGCGTATGCGAGCGCATCGGCGAGAATGAGGCGGCCTTCTGCATCGGTATTGATGACTTCAATCGTCTTGCCGTTCATCGCGCGGTGGATGTCTCCGGGTTTTGTTGCATCGGGTCCCGGCAAATTTTCGCTTGCGGGCACCAGGCCGACGACGTTGATCTTCGGTTTGAGTTTGCCGATCGCGCGCATTGCGCCGATGACCGCCGCTCCTCCGCTCATGTCGTACTTCATTTCATGCATGCTCTCGGGCGGTTTGAGCGAGATGCCGCCGCTGTCGAATGTGATTCCCTTGCCGACGAGCGCGAGCCGTTCTTTTGAATGCGGATCGCCGTCGTACTTGAGGACGATGAGCCGCGCGGGCTGCGAGCTGCCTTGCGAAACGCCGAGCAGCGCGCCCATGCCGAGCTGCTTCATGCGATCTTCGTCGAGCGCGTCGAACTCGAGATCGCATTTCTTCGCGACTTCCTCCGCGCGTTCGGCCAAGATCGAAGGCGTCATGTCGTTGGCCGGCGTCAGCGCCAGGCGACGCGCGTAGTTCACCGACTTTCCGAGAATTTGTCCGTGTTTGGCACCCGCCGAAAGCGCGTTGCGATCCGCTGCACCGGAGACGATCGTGAGCGCCTTGATCTCAATCGGCCGCTCCTGCTCTTTGCGGTACATCGTCGTGTCGAGCGAGGCGACGAACGCGCCTTCGACGAGGAACGACGCGGCAGCAAAGGGATCGCGCGCTTCGGCCGGCAGCGTGAGTGCGATCTCGTGGACGTTGCGTTTGCCGAGATATCGTACGGCCGTGCCGGCGTACTGCGCGAGCTGCCACGGTTGGAATTTTGCGCGATCGCCGAGTCCGACGACGAGCACGCGGCGCACACCCAAATCGCCGGTGACGTGGAAGAGCGCGACTTCGTTCGCCTTGCCCTGGTGCTCGCCGTCGGCCAGCGCGTTGGCGATCACGCCCCCTAGCTTGGGGTCGATGTCGGCGCCGGCGCCTTCCAGCTTCTTGTCGGAGAACACGGGAACGACGAGCGCGCCCGAAACGACGCTGCGGGCGAGGTCGCTGGAAACGGTCACTTGCATGGGGCAGTCGTTTCTGCCGTCATTAGCGAAGCCCTGGCCCCGATGGAGCGCGTGACCGATGCGTATGCCGCCGCCGGAGTCGACATCACGGCCGGCAACGCCGCGGTGTCGCTCTATAAGAAGCTCGCCGAGACGTGGAAGCATCCCGACCAGATCGGCGACCTCGGCTCGTTCAACGGTCTCTTCCGGCTGCCGGGGGATTCCAAACGGGCGCTCGTTGCTTCCACGGATGGCGTCGGCACGAAGCTGCTGATCGCGGCAGCGCTCGAACGCTACGACTCCATCGGCGGCGACCTGGTCAACCATTGCGTAAACGACATCCTCGTGACCAACGCCGATCCGTTGTTTTTCCTCGACTATCTCGCCGTCGGAAAGCTGGTGCCTGAGGTTGCCGCAAAAATCGTGGCCGGCGTGCATGCGGCATGCCGTGAAAACGATACCGCGCTGCTCGGCGGCGAGACGGCCGAGATGCCGGGAGTGTACGATCCGGGCGAGTTCGATTTGGCCGGAACGATTGTCGGCGTCGTCGAGCTCGATGCGGTTCCGAAAGTCGACACCGTCGTTTCCGGCGACGCGATCGTTGCGCTGCCCGCGATCGGTTTGCATACCAACGGTTATTCGCTCGCCCGCAAAGTCGTGCCGCGCGAGGAATTGAGCTCCGTCGTACCGGGAACGGACGGCACGACCTTCGCCGACGCGCTGCTGGCGCCGCATCCTTCGTATCTGCCTCAGGTGAAAGCGGTGCGTGCCGTCGCCAAGATCAAGGCGATGGCGCACATCACGGGCGGCGGCTTGATCGACAACGTTCCGCGTGCGTTGCCGGAAAATTGCAAAGCGATCTTCGAGCAAACCCGTTGGGAAGTGCCGCCGTTGATGCGCGAGCTCGTGCGTCGTGGCGACTTGCGTCACGAAGAACGCTATCGTACGTTCAACATGGGCATCGGCTATACGATCGTCGTGTCCCTTGGCGAGGCGCCGCGCGCGCTCGCCTCGGCGCCGGGCGCGTTCGTCGCGGGCTGGATAGAAGCGCGCGCCAAAGGCGAACCCGCCGTCGTCGTGCACGCAGCGCGAGAGCGTTAAGACGGTTTCGCGAGAGCTCTTCAATTTGCTCGTCGATCTCGACGAGCGTTTTTCTGCCGAGAGCGCCGAGAGCGCATCGCGACGGCTGCGCGATGCCGGCTATACGTTGTACGAGACCGGCAAACCGGAGGAGCGCTATCTTTCGTGGATCGATCTCGCGTTTGCCGGAACGTGGTCGAGCGAAGTCGCGCGCAGTGCTGCGATCTTTGCAACCAAGAGCGGCGAAAGCGTGCCCGCCGCAGTTGCCGCGTACGGCGCCAAGGGCTTGAGGTTCTACTGGTTGCGCGGATTTGCGCAGCGTCCCGATGTCGGCATCCTCGGACCGATCGGCGTCGTGCCCGCGCATCGGGGCGGTGGCGTATTACAGGATGGACTTTCGCGACTTGCCTTAGCGGCATTGCGCAAAGCCGGATTGCGTTACGCACTCATTCCGGCCGTCACGGAACCAATTCTCGATGCGCTGACTTCGGCGACGGGTGGACGCGTCGTCGAGAAGTTCTCGATGGACCGAATCGCGCCGAACATCCCCACGACCGTGCTGGCATCGGGCGCGGGTACGAATTTCCAAGCAGTTATCGACGCGCTTGCTGACGGACTCGGCTTGGAGCTGCGCGCGCTGATCTCGAGTCGTGCCGATGCGTTTGCGATACAACGCGCACAGAACGCCGGCATCTCCGTCATCGAGCACGTGTGGGATCGGAAGAACGTCCCGCGGGAAGCTTACGACGAACGATTGATCGAGCTCGCCCTGGGCACGGGACCGGAGCTCATCCTCATGTTGGGATGGATGCATCTCGTGTCTCCGGGCTTCATCGAGCGCTTTCCGCACATCCTGAACATCCATCCGGCGTTCTTGCCGCACGACGACCGCGCCGAGACTGTCGTCATGCCGGACGGTCTTACGATTCCGGCATTTCGCGGCGCGCACGCCATTCGCGATGCGATCGCTGCAAAATCAGCATGGTATGGCGCGACGGCGCATCGCGTCGTCGTCGAAACGGATCGCGGCGAAGTGATGCAGCGGGCACCGCGCCGTCTTGAGGAAAGCGACGAAGATCGCGCACTGGCGACGCTGCGCCCGACGGAACACGGCGTGTTGCTCGGCGCGATTCGGCGCTTCCTTGCCGAACGCTGAGAATCTACCGTTGTTTTTCGTGGTATAATTGTATCGCGAAAAATGAGTAAATTCTTAAAGAATGCTGTGAGCCTGGCCGCGCTTGCGATGGTCGCATTGCCGTCAAGCGCGCTCGCTCAAAACTCCGTACCGAGCTACGCCCAGCCGAATCGTGAGGAGCAGATCAAAGGCGTCGTCGTCGCGTTCGACGGCCACTACGATTTAAAAGTGCGCGACCAGCGCGGTTATGTGGACAACGTGCGGTTGCATCAAGGCACGGTCATCAATCCGACCGGCTTGACCCTGCAACGCGGAATGAGCGTCACGATCTTCGGCGAGCCGAGCGGGCGCGTGTTCGACGCGAACGAAATTCAGACGCCGTATAACTACGCCCCGGCGCCCGTCGCCGTGCCCGTCTATCCGTATCCGTATGCATACCCGTACCCGTACTGGGGCTGGCACCACTGGGGTTGGTAGCGGTCAGTGCAGCGCGAACCGCTGCACGAACGCGCCCGCCGGCGAGCCCCAAACCGCAAAAACGTTGCCGCTCTTCGGATCGATCGCGAGCGTGTGAACGCCGTTCGGGACATCGACGTCGGCGATCACTGACGGACCTTGGCCCGGTCGCGTTTGCAGGACGGTGATGTAACCACCACCGGCACACGCGATATAATGGGTGCGCTGATCGAGAGCGCACTGATCGACTTGTGGAATCGCCGCAATCCCGAGTTGCTTCCCGTTGCGCTCGTAGGCAGCGAGCACGCCGCCGCCACCCGTCACGATCTGGTGATACACCACATCGTATTGCAGCGGATGGTTGTGGGCGATTCCCGGCGTCGTGATGATGTCGCGAACTTTAAGAGAGCGGGGATCGACGACGGCGACTTCGCTGAGATCGTCGATGTTTTGATACACGTCGTGCGTCTCGGGATCGATGGCAAGATACTCGGGTTTGTGGCCGGGAAGCGAAACGGTCGCGATGTGCCGCATCGTCCGCGCGTCGATGACGAAGATTCGCGTTCCGTTTGCTTCATCGGCGTAGATTCGCTTGAACGCAACGTCGTACGCGATTGCATCGACCGCGCCCGGGACGCTGACGCTGTTCACGACTTTCTGCGTTTGAGGATCGACTTCGGAGACCGTGTCGTCCGTACCGTTGCCGGTAAAGACGACGCCGCTGATGGGATCCACCGCAACGCCGTGCATCGGGCCGACCGGTACTTGGCCCTTCACTTCGCCCGTGTCCGCATTGACGATGAGAAGCGCTCGGGCACCGGTATGCGCGGCGTAGACTCTGCGACGTGTGACGTCCACCGTGACGTAGTCAAAACCGGAAGCTCCCGGTATCGCGACCGGCGGGGCGACGGGAACGAGCGGCATCCTACACCTGCGCCGCCGCGATATCGAACGGAAGGCTCGGATCGGCGGTCAGGGCGTTCGGATCGACGCGCACTGCTTCACCCTGCCGCTCGGCGGCTGCGGCGATCATTGCGGCGTTATCCGTGCAAAATTCTGATTTTGGCACGATCGTACGAATCCCGTGGTGCTCTCCCCAGGCGCGAAATGCGGTTTGCAGCGCGGAGTTCGCGGCGACGCCGCCCGAGAGCACGGCACTGCTAAACGGCTCTTGCTCGATCGCACGATCCAATCGATCGATCAACATGTCGACAACGGCGGCTTGAAACGAGGCCGCCACGTCCTCGCGCCGCGCATTCTTGCCGGCGTCGCTCTCCAGAAAATAGCGCACCGATGTTTTGATGCCGGAAAAGGATAGATCGAGCGCGCCGGCTTCGGGACTGTAGCGCGGGAAACGGATCGCGGCGGAATCGCCGTTCTTCGCGAGCGCGTCGAGATGCGGGCCGCCGGGATACGGTAGTCCCAAGAGCCTTGCCGTTTTATCGAAGGCTTCACCCGCGGCGTCGTCGCGCGTTTTGCCCAGCACGCGCATGCGCACCGGACTATCGACGGCGACGAGCTGCGAATGGCCGCCCGATACGAGCAACGTCAAGAACGGATATGCGGGCGGCTCGCTGCCGAGAAACGCCGCGAAGATGTGCCCGTGCAAGTGATTGACGCCGTACAGTGGCGCGTCGATCGCAAACGCAAGGGCTTTCGCTGCTGCGACGCCGACGACGAGGCTGCCGATGAGACCGGGCCCGCACGTGACCGCAATGCCGTCCAGGTCGCGCAAACCGATACCAGCACGGCCCAGCGCGTCTTCGACCGCAGCGGAAAGCAGCGCCGTGTGACGGCGGCTTGCGATCTCGGGGACGATGCCACCATACTTTGCGTGGAATGCGTCCTGATTCGTCGCGACGTTCGAGAGAACGGTTGAGCCGTCACGCACGACCGCGGTCGCGGTATCGTCGCACGACGTCTCGATTCCGAGCAGCAGCACTACGTTTTCAGCACCAAGATTTTCGGAGGAACGAGCGAGAGCAGCTCGCCGCGCATCGAGTTAGGATCGAGGTCGATGCACGCGAGCGCGCCCTTTTTGAGCTCGATGCGCCCGCCGCCAATCTGGCCGATCGTCCGGCTCATGCTGGGTTCGTGCCCGACGAGCATCAACGCTTCGGCGGCGCGATGCTTTTCGACGACGTTGCGTAATCTCGCGAGATCGAAATCGAGGCCGAGATTCTCATCTTCGACGAGGATGTCGCGCAAATCCAGCTCGTCGGCGACGATGCGCGCGGTCTGCACCGCGCGCGCGAGCGGGCTCGTCACGATCGCGTCGAGTTCGAGGCCGAGCTTCGCGATCGTCTTGGCCTCGCGCTCCATTTTCGCGACGCCTTCAGGGGTGAGAGGCCGCTCGTTATCGTCGCCGTGCCAATCTTCCCGATCGCCGGCGAGCCCGTGCCGAAGGAAGTAGAGTCTCACGAAGGCGCGAGCCGATCGATTTTGGCCGCCATGATGAAATCGTTTTCGTGCAGCCCTTTGATCTTGTGCGTGTACAGCGTAATGGTGGCATAACCCCATCCAAAACACAGGTCTGGATGATGCTGTTCCGATTCTGCCAGCTCGCCGACACGATCGACGAATTGCAGCGATTCGCGGAAATTCCCAAACCGGAACGTGCGCGTAATGCGATCCGCGTTCTCGGAAAGCGTCCACTCGGGAACCTGCGTGCGCAGCTGTTCTGCTTGGCCGCGTTCGAGTGCGGGGACACCGCCGCGGCACGGCACGCAGCTTTTCTGTACGAGGGCTTGCTCCATCGTCGTCTCCTTCGTGGCGGGCCTTACGCGCGAAGGACCCGGCGGCCTGGCAGGGTATGCAGCGGCATGATTACCGAGCCAAAACTCCGCAGTGTCCCCATGCTCGTCGGCGGCGAATGGGTTGAAGCCGCTTCGGGCGAGACGATCGACGTCGAGAATCCGGCCAAGAAAGAGCCTGTCGGTCGCGTTCCGCGAGGCCGTCCAGAAGATATCGATCGCGCCGTACGCGCGGCGAGGGCTGCATTTCCCGCATGGGCGAAAACGCCCGCACGCGAGCGCGGCAAAGCGCTGATTGCCATCGCCGAAGCCTTCGAAGCGCGCAGCGAAGAGATCGCGCGCCTGATTGCTCTGGAAACGGGCAACGCACTGCGCACGCAATCGCGTCCGGAAGCGAAAAATTCCGCCGATCTCTTCCGTTATTATGGCGGTCTCGCGAGCGAGCTGAAGGGCGAAACGATTCCGCTTACCGACGATATGCTGTGATATACGCGTCGCGAGCAGTTCGGTGTCGTCGGCGCAATCATCCCCTGGAATTCGCCGGTGCTGCTTGGCTCGATGAAGATTGCGATGGCAATCGGCGCCGGCAATGCGATCGTCCTCAAGGCGGCAGAAGATGCACCGCTTGGGATTTTAGAAGTCGCGCGGATCGCGCAGGAGCACTTGCCCAAAGGCGTGCTCAACGTGGTGACGGGCTACGGTGAAGAAGCCGGTGCAGCTCTTGCGGAGCATCCCGGTGTCGACAAACTCTCATTCACGGGTTCAACGGAAGTCGGCAAACTCGTCATGCGCAACGCGAGCGAACGCATCGTGCCGGTGTCGCTCGAGCTCGGCGGAAAGAGTCCATGCATCGTCTTCGCCGACGCCGACGAGGCCGCGGTCGTTGACGGCGTCGTCACCGCGATGCGCTTCACGCGTCAAGGGCAATCGTGCACGGCGGGTTCGCGATTGCTCTTGCATGAGAAAATCTTCGATTCGTTCTTGGAGAAGCTGAGCGCGAAAGTGCGCACGCTCAAAGTCGGCGATCCGCTCCTCGAAGAGACCGACATGGGCTCGATCATCAATCGCAAGCAGTTCGAAAAAGTCTGCTCTTACATCGATGACGGCCTACAGCAACGCGAGGCCAAGCTGCTGACGGGAGGCAAGCCGCCTGCAGACGGACCGCTGTCGCAAGGCTACTTCGTCGAGCCGACCATCTTCGGCCACGTGCGCAATGAATGGCGCATCGCGCGCGAGGAGATCTTCGGGCCGGTGCTGGTCGCCATTCCGTGGCGCACCGAAGACGAGGTCGTCCGCATGGCTAATGACAGTCATTACGGACTGGCGGGCTTCGTCTGGACGCACGACGTCGGAGCTGGTCTGCGGACTGCGCACGCCGTCGATTCGGGGTTCGTGCAACTCAACCAAGGGTTCGGCCAATTTGCCGGGCAGCCGTACGGGGGTTTCAAGCAAAGCGGAATAGGTAAGGAATTCTCGTTGGACGGAATGGTGCACGGCTTTACGCGTTCCAAGACCGTCACGGTGAGCCTCAAGCTCTGAAAGGACGCGCCAGGTGAAACGTCTCTCGGCATTATTCGTACTCGCGGCGGTCGCGCTGCTCGCGTTCGCTCCGGCCAGCGCGAACACGAAAGTGGGAACGGCGACGTTCTCGGGAATCGTGAATCACGTTTCCGATAACAGTATCAAGGTCACGGACGAGAAGAACCATCAAACGCTCAGCTTCTTGCTCGTTCCGAAATTCGACCAAGTGTTTTCATCCGACGGAAAAACGACGTATCAAATGAAGGCGGTCAAGCCCGGTCAATACGTGAAGGTCTACTACGATCAGAAAGCGCTCGGCGCGCGCCATGCGGATCGCATCTTGCTGCTGACGCAGCACAACATGGTTAAAGGCAAGGAGTAACCCGTCTGCTCGCTCGTCGGGCATTCTCTCGTTTGCTGTGAGCCTCAGGCTCTAAATTGGGAATTCATCCTTGCGCGGGTCTGCTCGGACTCCGGGTTGCCTCGACTCGCGGAAGGATGAATTCATGCTAAAGAAGACACTTGCCGCAGTTGGCGCGGCAGCGATGACGGTTGCGATGATCGGCGCGCCGGCCTACGCATATACGCCCACCGGTACGATGTACGGGACGGTTCAACACGTCTCGTCCAATAACATCAAGATTCGCGATCAAGCGACGGGCCAGACGATGAGTTTCTTGATGACGCCACATTTCAATAGCGTCTTCACAAAAGACGGCAAGACGGCGCAGATGAAGTTCCTGCGTAATGGCACGCGGGTCGAGGTGTTGTACGATCAGCACATGCTCGGGACGCGGCACGCCGACAAGATTATCGTGCTCGATCGTCTACCCCGCAGATAAGAGCGCTCAGCTCTTCGCTTCCACTCGTTTCGCAAGCTCGCCGGCGAACGCGTCGATCGAAATCGGCGGACGTTTGGTGCCTTCGTCGGTGCCACGTTCGTTGACGTTCACCGTCCGTTCGGCGAGCTCGCTCTTTCCGACGACGAGAATGTACGGGAGCTTTTGCATCTTCCAGTGACGGATTTTGTAGCCGAGCTTCTCGTTGGAAGTGTCGGCTTCGGCGCGGAAACCACGCTCGCGTAAGAAATCGCGCATTTCGTACGCGTAGTCGAGCTGCTGTTCGGAAATCGGCACGACCATGGCTTGGACGGGCGCGAGCCACGCCGGAAACGCGCCGCCAAAATGTTCGATGAGCACGCCGAAGAAGCGCTCCATCGAGCCTGCGAGGGCGCGATGGATCATCACGGGGCGATGATCTTGTCCGTCGCTTCCGCGATAACGCAGCTCGAAGCGTTCGGGCAACACGAAGTCGACTTGCACCGTGCCGAGCTGCCACTTTCGGCCGATCGCGTCGTGCAGATTGATGTCGAGCTTCGGCCCGTAGAACGCGCCGCCGCCTTCGTCGACTTGGTACGGCAGCTCGTATTTTTCGAGCGCCGCGCGAATTGCCGCTTCGGCTTGATCGTCGGTTGGGCCGCGTTTTTCACGCGTCGAGAGGAAATATTCGAAATCCGTGAAGTTGAAGGCGCGCATCAGCCGCAGCGCTTCCTCGACGGTTTGCTCGAATTCGAACTGCAACTGGTCGGGCGTGCAGAAGAGATGCGCGTCGTCCTGGGTGAAGCCGCGCACGCGCGTCAACCCGTGCAGCGTGCCGCTGCGTTCGAAGCGATACACCGTGCCGAACTCGGAAAACCGCAGCGGGAGGTCGCGGTACGAGCGCAATTCGCTGCGGTAGATCAGGATGTGCCCGGGGCAGTTCATTGGCTTGAGGCGAAAACGCTGTCCCTCGACTTCGACCGGGCCGTACATCGAGTGCGCGAAGTTTTCGAGATGACCCGAGATCTCATAGAGCTTCTCGTGGACGATGTGCGGCGTGACGACGGGCTGGTACCCGCGCTCGCGCAGACCTTCGCGAATGAACTGTTCGACGATGCCGCGGACGATCGTTCCTTTTGGATGCCAGAACACGAGGCCGCCGCCGGCATCCTCTTCGATCGAGAAGAGACCGAGCTCGCGCCCGAGCTTGCGATGATCGCGTCGCTCTGCTTCGGCTAAGAACGCCAGATACGCATCGAGCTCGTCTTGTGAGAAGAAGGCCGTGCCGTAGATGCGCTGGAGCTGCGGATTCTTTTCATCGCCGCGCCAATACGCACCGGCGACGCTCAGCAATTTGAGCGCTTTGATTTCGCCCGTGCGATGCGCGTGACCGCCGCGGCAAAGGTCCGTAAAGTCGCCGATCGTGTACAACGTGATCGGCTCGCCGGATGGGATCTCGCTTGCGATCTCGACCTTATAGCGGTTGTTCTTGAAATGCTCGATCGCCGACTCGCGCGTAACCTCGCGACCCGTCATCTCCAAGTTGCCTGCGACGATCTCGCGCATGCGTGCTTCCAGGCGCGCCAAATCCTCCGGCGTGAACGGCTCGCCGCGATCGAAATCGTAGTAG